>CAYLVF010000079.1:0-9114 GCA_964387045.1 uncultured Melioribacter sp.
TGATAACTGAAAGTTTTTGATTCCTTATCTGAATATTTTTTAAAGATTGTCTCACTAAATTTTAAACCTATTTTCTCAATTTCCCTTTTGAAAACAGTTTTTGATAATGCTTCGTGAACAAATAGTACAGCACCCGTCTCTTTAACCGATTTAGAGATTTCTTTTACCGCATCAAATTTTAGATTGAATAACATTTAATTTTCCTCTGATAAATATTTTTCAGCAGCTTTAATTACTTTTTGTTTTAGATCGTTAATCGAACCATCAAACAATCTTGTACCGGCTGCGTTTGTATGTCCACCGCCTCCAAATTCAGCAGCTAATTTATTAACCGGAATTTTTCCTTTTGAACGAAAGCTTATCTTCATTCCGTTCTTTAATTCTATAAATAGTAAACCGATTTTTACATTTTCAATTGCAAGACAGAAATTTACAAATCCATCTATATCAGCTTCTAATGTTTCCGTTTCTTGCAGCATTTTTTGAGTAATAACCATTACGGCAATTTGTCCTGATCTAAAAAGTTCGATTGAAGTTAACGAACTACCAAGTAATTTTATTTTACCAAATTTTGCTTGGTCATAGATTCGATCAAAAACATAAGTCGGGTTTACCCCTAATTCCAAAAGATGAGCGGCAATATGATGTACTTTTGGAGTAGTCCGGTCGTACTTAAAAGAACCGGTATCGGTCATTATCGCAGCATAAATTTGAAGTGCGATATCATAATCAAATTCTACAATGTTTGTCATTTCAACAAAGTCATATATTAGCTCGCCTGTTGCAGATACATTTGTATCTATATAATAATGATCCACAAAATCACCCGGGTCTTGATGATGATCGATACAAACCTTAATTGCTTTACTTTCGCAAAACGATTTTTCCATACTGACAAGTCTATTTGATTGATTGAGATCAAGAACAAAAATAACATCTACACTATGTATTATTTTTTCATGTTTCTCGGCATCAAATTTTTCAACAACATTGCTAGTATCAAGAAAAGATAGAAAACTTGGGGTTTGACTATGATTAATAACTCGAACTTCTTTATTCAATTTTTTGAGAATAAAATACAGTGCTAATTCAGAACCGATTGCATCGGCATCCGGGTTTACATGAGAAGTAATAATAAAAGATTTATTTTGAGAAATAATATTCTTTAATAAAGAAAAATCCATTCTATACCTTTTGAAGAAACGAAGGGGTTAAAATGCGAAAATTTATTATCATTTCATATATATTGGCAGGTGATGAAATGAGATACGGCACATTAATGCCGTACCCCACAAAGAAATTAATTTACTTCCCAAGTATTACCGCTGAAGAGAACTTTTTCTAAATCACCTTTACCTTTTTTCTCGGTGATTCTTTTAATTTGTTCATCAATCCCTTCATTGTAAGTCGGTTTTAGAATTTGCCTAAAAATTCCAATCGGTGTAGGCATTTCAGGGTTATCAGAAAGGTGTGCAAGCATGAAAGTTCTTGCTGCACTATGATCAAACTCATCATGAACAATTACATCATCAACCGTATGCTCTCCGTCATTAAGATCTATAATGATTGGTGTAAAGCCTTCAATTTTAATTCCTTTATTTTTCTCTTTACCAAAAACCATCGGTTTTCCGTGCTCTAAATATAAAAGATGATCTTCTTTAGTATCCTTTTCTGTCAGCAATGAAAAAGCTCCGTCATTAAAGATGTTGCAATTCTGGAATATTTCTATGAATGCCGTACCTTTATGTTCAGCAGCTCGTTTGATCATTTCCTGCATATGTTTCGGTTCTCTATCAATAGTTCTTGCAACAAAAGTTGCCTCCGCACCCAACGCAAGCGTAACGGGATTAAAGGGATAATCAACACTGCCGTAAGGTGTGCTTTTTGTAACTTTTCCTTTTTCGGAAGTCGGAGAATATTGACCTTTAGTTAAACCATAAATTCTATTATTGAAAAGGAGAATCTTTAGATCAACATTTTTTCTACAAGTGTGGATAAAATGATTTCCTCCGATACTTAACATATCACCATCGCCGGTTGCAACCCATACAGATAAATCGGGGCGGGCAATTTTCAACCCTGTAGCAATTGCCGCTGCTCTGCCGTGAATTCCGTGCATCCCAAAAGTATTCATATAATACGGGAACCGGCTTGAACACCCGATACCGGAAATCCAGGTAATTTTTTCTTTAGGAATCCCTATATCCGGGAATGATCTTTGAACTTGAGCAAGGATAGAATAATCGCCGCAACCGGGACACCATCTGACATCCTGATCGGTAGCAAAATCTTTTGCGGTTAATTTTTTTATTTCGATGTTATCATTATTTGCCATTACTGCCTCCGAGTAATTCGCTTATCTTGTTAAATATTTCCGATGACTTAAAAGGTAATCCTTTAATCTTGGTAAAAGATTCTACTTCAATCAAGAACTCACCTCTTATCACTCTCGCAAGTTGTCCCAGGTTCAATTCCGGTATTAGAATTTTCTTAAAATTACGAAGAACTTGTTCAGTATTTTGAGGAAAAGGATTAAGATATTTTATGTGTGCTTGTGAAACTCTCAAACCATTACTACGGGCAAGATTTACTGCTTCAGTTATCGCACCGAAGGTTCCACCCCAGCCTAAAACTAAAAGTTCACCTTCTTCCTCACCATCAACTTCAAGGGTAGGAATATCCTGCTGAACTTTTTTGACTTTATTTGCTCTCATTCTCACCATAAAATCGTGATTATCCGGATCATAGCTAACATTACCAGTAATATGAGCTTTTTCCAATCCACCAATTCTATGTTCTAATCCGGGTGTACCGGGAATAGCCCACGGTCTCGAAAGATTTTCATCCCTCATATATGGTTGAAAAGTTTCGGCATCGGTATAAAATTCTTTTTTGAAAGTCGGGAGTTCCGAAACACGGGGAACTCGCCACGGTTCAGAACCGTTTGCAATATACCCGTCGCTTAAAAGAATTACAGGAGTCATGTATTTTAATGCAATTTTAGCTGCTTCAATTGACATATAGAAACAATCACTTGGTGTGCTTGCAGCTAATACCGGGATAGGAGCTTCACCATTTCTGCCATAAATCGCTTGGAGTAAATCTGCTTGTTCAGTTTTAGTAGGAAGCCCGGTACTTGGTCCGCCTCTTTGAATATTAATAATAACAAGAGGAAGTTCAGTCATTACGGCTAAACCCATAGCTTCGGTTTTCAACGCCATTCCGGGACCGCTTGTGGTTGTAATGGCTAATGAACCGCCGAATGAAGCACCGATAGCAGATGCGATACCGGCAATTTCATCTTCAGCTTGAAAAGTTTTTACTCCAAAATTTTTATATCCGCTTAAGAAATGAAGAATTTCAGAAGCAGGAGTTATAGGATATGATCCTAAGAATAACGGAAGACCGCATAATTCAGAAGCAGCAACAAAACCTAATGCAATAGCTTCATTCCCAGAGACATTTCTATAAACTCCTTTAGGAAGCTCAGCAGGCTCTACAGTATACCTAGTAGTAAACAATTCGGTTTGTTCACCAAAATAATAACCTGCTTTCAAAGCTTTTGTATTTGCATCTATGAATTGAGGTGCTTTTACAAATTTTGATTCTATCCACTTTAAAGTTGGTTCAAGAGGTCTGTTGAACAACCAATACATCAAACCAAGTGCAAAAAAGTTTTTACTTCTTTGAATTTCTTTTGTACTTAAAGACGTATCCTTTAAAGCATTGCTCGTAAGAGAAGTTATCGGAACTTGAAATACTTTATGCCCCGTCAAGGTATCATCTTCCAACGGATTAGATTCATAACGTGCAGTTTTTAAATTTTTCGGATCAAACGCATCCGAATTGACAATGATTACAGCCGAAGGTTTCAAGTTTCTTAGATTAACTTTAAGTGCTGCCGGATTCATTGCCACCAAAACATCAGGGCTATCGCCCGGTGTATATACATCTTTTGAACTAAAATGTAATTGAAATCCGGATACACCGTATAAAGTACCGGCGGGTGCGCGAATTTCAGCGGGATAATCGGGTAATGTACTTAAATCGTTTCCAACAATTGCAGTCGTATCACTGAATTGCGTTCCTGTTAACTGCATTCCGTCGCCGGAATCTCCGGCAAACATTACAGTTACTTCGGAAATTTGTTCAACTTTTTTTCCATTTGCTTGTGCCATTTTTTTACTTAACTCTTGTATTTATTGATACATATTTAATTAAAAGTAATTTACTAAGTTAGAAAAGCTAATTACTATTAGCAATGAAAACCGTTTTATTCCACTATCGATAGTATTTCTAAAAACTCTTTTGCATTTACAAACCCGGTTAACCGTCGAATTTCATTGCCTCGTGAATCAATAATTAAAACTGTCGGCATACCGATAATATTAAATCGATCTCTTATTTCTTCTGTTTTTTCATCCATTGTTCGTGTCATATCAACTTTGAATGCTGTAAAGTCATTTGATTTTTCTATTACTAGCGGATCAGAAAATGTCAGCGCATCAAGTTCTTTACACGGGATACACCAATCAGCGTAAAAATCAATCAGAATTTTATCCTTATTCGCAATTGCATCATCGTATCTTTCAAAAGTAAATTCACGCCAGTTCGGTGAATTTCTTTCCGATGGAATTATTGCATAGGTTGAAATTAACAATACGAAGAGAGCAAAAATATATTTAAAAATTCTAAAGCCTTTTATTTCGTTTCCTTTTTTATCAACAAAAAGAAGAATTATTGCTACAAGAATTCCATAAGCAGGAAGCAGATAAGAATTTACTTCTTTTGGAAGTAGCGGTCCAATAAAATAAAGTGCCATACCTATAAGCAAGAAACCGAAAATATGTTTAACTGCTTCCATCCAGAACCCGGCTCGTGGAAGTTGTTTGATTTTTCCGGAGAAAAGAGCAAGAAATAAATATGGAGTTCCTAATCCGAGTGCTAAAAAGAAAAACATTAAAAATCCGAATAACGGATCGCCCTTTGCGGCAACATAAGTTACAAGTCCTAAAACAAATGGTCCGATACAAGGAGCTGCAACAACACCCATTGTCAATCCCATAAATAGTGCGCCTAATGTACCGGATTTTGCACCGCCGGCTTTCATCACGAGTGAATCGGGAAGTTTGAATTCATAAAGCCCGAACATGCTTAACGAGAGAATTACAAAAACTGCGGCGATAGAAATTATCACAAAAGGATTTTGCAATAACCCGCCAAAAATTGCACCGCTTAATGAAGTTACTACTCCAATAACCGAATAGGTAACAGACATACCAAGAACATAAATTAAACCAAGAATAAAAAGTTTCCCGGTTCTGCCTTCACTTTGTCCGCCGAAATAACTAACCGTAATCGGGATTAACGGATAAACGCACGGTGTAAGATTTAACGCGAGTCCGCCGATAAAAACCAACAATAAACTTATTATTAACCCGCTCGATTCTAATTGAGCTACAAGTGAATCTTCATCTTTATCAATCGAATCATTTACATAACTCAATTCCAATTGCGAAAATATATCACCGTTTATTTCCGTAATTGGAGTTTGATTATCAACAACCTCCACTCTGATTGTATCCATAACCGAGTTTGGCGGAAGACATGTAACATCATTACAAGCTTGATAAGTAAACTCGATCGGAATTTCATAAACTCCCAAAGAAGTATTTGGATTTACTTCAATTATTCCGCCGGCAAAAATTTCTCCATCAAACACACTTACCGGTACATCAGAAAATCCGAAATTGTACTCATGCGGTGCAGGATATGATAACGAAAGTAATTTAAAATTCTCCGATAACTCAGCTGTAATTTCTGATGGGATTAGAAAATCTTCATTAGGTTTATGAGAATTGATATGCCATGTATCTTCGATATCAATTTTAAGTGCAAATTTTAATTGGCTGCCGGCTTGTATTTTTTCAAATGATTGATAGAGTTGTGTTTTTACTAAGTCTTCCGGTGGTCCAAACTGAGCATTTGAAATAATAGTAAACAAAAAGATTGTTAACAGTGACTTAAAATATTTTTTATTTAGCGCGAACATTATTTTCTCCATCCTTGAACAATAGGGAAACGTCTTCCGTAACCGAATGCTTTAGTAGTTACTCTCAAAACGGGTGCGGCTTGTTTTCTTTTAAACTCGTTGAGATCAACTAATCTTAAAACTTTGCGAACGGTTTCGGCATCATTTATTTCTTCATTTATTTCATTGAATTCTTTGTACTCTTCCAAATACATCTTTAATATTCTATCAAGAACCGGGTAAGGCGGAAGCGAATCTTGATCGGTTTGATTATGCCTCAATTCTGCGGAAGGAGCTTTATCTATAATATTTTGCGGAATTATTTCTTCTTCTCTATTAATGTAATTCGATATGCGGTAAACATCAGTTTTGTAAACATCACCAATAACGGCTAACGCACCAGCCATATCACCATACAGAGTTGCATACCCGACTGCAATTTCAGATTTATTCCCTGTAGTGCATAAAAGATAACCGAACTTATTCGAGAGAGCCATTAAGTAAAGACCACGAATTCGCGATTGCAAATTTTCTTCCGTCGTATCTTGTTTTTTATTTCCAAAAATAGGCTCAAGCATTTCTTTTGTTTTTTCAAAAACCGGTTGAATAGAAATTGTATCTGATGAGATGCCGAGATTTGAAATAAGTTGTTGAGAATCCTTCAAACTTCCGTCGGATGAAAATTCCGAAGGCATCATCACAACGCGAACATTTTCTTTACCAAGTGCTTTTACGGCAATGTAAGTAACAATTGCAGAATCAACTCCCCCGCTTAACCCAACTATTGCTTTTTTGAAACCGGTTTTTCTGCCGTATTCTTTTAATCCGTAGATCAAAGCATTAAGAACTTCTTCTTCAAAAGATTTTTCGAAAATTGTTATTTCTTGATAATCTTTCTTTGTATCGAATATAAAATAATCTTCTTCGTACGATTTACCGATAAGCTGCAATTTCCCTTCGGAATTAAAACACATACTTGCACCGTCGAATATCAAATCGGTTTGAGCTCCCACAGTGCATACATAAGCAAGCGGCAGTTTATCTGTTTTAGTAAGAGTAGAAAGCATATCATATCTTTCTTTTCTTCTTCCGAAAGCGTAAGGACTGGCGGAAATATTAATTAAAATAGATGCTCCTTTATCAACTAATCTTTGAACAGGGTCATATTCATATCTTCTTTTTTTCCAATAATCGGCATCGTTCCAAATATCTTCACAAATAGAAATTCCGATTTGTTCACCGCGGAACCGGTGAACATAAACATTCTTTGCCGGTTCAAAATATCTTACTTCATCAAATACATCGTAGTTTGGGAGTAAGGTTTTATGCTGGACAAATTGAATTTTGCCTTTATAACAAAATGCGGCGGAATTATAAATACCGGTTCCTACATTATCGAATTCTTCAGTAATTGTTCCGAAAATTAAACCCACTTCAGCGGTGTGACAAGCAATTTCATCGGCTGCTTTAATAACAGCGTCACGGAATTCTTTCTTTTCGACGAGATCTTGAGGTTGGTATCCGCAAAGGAAAAGTTCGGGAAAAATTACCAGATCAACTTGATCTTTTAGTCCCCTTCTATAACCTTCTAAAATCTTTTCTTTATTTCCTTCTATGTCGCCGATTATAGGGTTGGCTTGACACAGAGCAATTTTCATGTATAAACTAATAATTTTATTAATGCAAAAAATAGACAACTTATTCCGATTTATCAATGGAAATAGGAATGTATCATCAAAATTTAGCTATTCGATTGTGATGTGTATCCCGAAGTATATTCTTTGAATGACAATTTATGACAAACAAACGGGGGAAATTCTTGAAAAACGTCAAAACATTTCAAAGATGAGTACGTCTAAAAAATTGAATTCCAAAATAGAGGTGAGTTATGGCAGAGAGATTATATCGTTCGCGTACAAAAAAAGTTATTGGTGGTGTGGCTGGAGGTCTTGGTGAATACTTAAACATCGACCCGGTTCTAATTAGAGTTTTATTTGTTATCATAACTTTAATTAACGGACTTGGAATCTTACTTTATATTATTTTATGGATCGTTGTTCAGGAAGAGCCGTATAATCAATTTAGTTATGAAATGGGTCCGAGCAGCGATAAACCCCAAAATGAAACCGGGAGTCAAACTCAAAGTAACGAAACTAATCAGCCAATTAAAAAAGAAGGTAAAGGTAAAACTGCGGTTGGGATAATATTAATTGCGCTCGGTTTTATATTTTTAGCGGAAAACTGGTTCCCTTCATTTCGATTTAAAGATATCTTTCCGCTTGCAATTCTTATAATTGGTATTTGGCTTGTTATTGATTCATTAACCAAAAGAGAGAAAAAAGATGAACGCAGGTAAATTATTTTGGGGATTCTTTTTCGTTACAATCGGAATTCTAATTTTTGCCGCTAATTTTAACTGGTTCGAATTGGATTGGAACTTTATTTGGGATTTATGGCCGTTAATTTTAATTCTATGGGGCGGAATAATCTTAGCGAGAAAAACTGTTATTAAACCATTCTTTGCAATTTTGTTTGGGATAGTTACTGCGCTAATTATCTACGGCGGTATATCTAACGTTCTTCATTTTAATTTTTGGAATAACGATTGGGATAGAAGAGTTGAATGGCGCGATTCGGAGAATCAATATATAGTTGATTATGATGAAAATATCACAAAGGCTCATTTAAATTTATCTGCCGGAGCGGGGAAAATAATTATTCGTAAAACTTCTCACGATCTGCTTTCCGGTTATTCACGCGGAGAAAGAGTTAATTACCATCTCGATACAAGAACGTTAAATGATGCAGCTTACATTGATTTTGAAATGAAAAGTAGAAAGTTCAGACCCTTTGACGACGATCTCAACAATACATTGCTCTTGAGTTTAAATGATAATCCAAATTGGGAAATGGAATTTAAGATCGGTGCGGCAAAGGCGGTTTTTGAACTGGAGGA
Source organism: uncultured Melioribacter sp. (assembly GCA_964387045.1). GTDB lineage: Bacteria > Bacteroidota > Ignavibacteria > Ignavibacteriales > Melioribacteraceae > SURF-28. The sequence goes on from CAYLVF010000079.1 coordinate 8,988, forward strand.
ATTCAAAATTGATGAGCTAACGTTAAAGACCGGTGCAACGGATATTGATCTACGTTTGGGTGATAAATCCGATAGAACCAATATTAATGTAGAGATGGGTGCGGCAAATTTGGAAATAGCTGTACCA
>CAYLVF010000080.1:0-8965 GCA_964387045.1 uncultured Melioribacter sp.
GAAGTAATATCGCATATGACAGGCGGACTTAAGCAGCTTATCAAACAAAGGAAAATTAACTTCATTCAAGGCACTGCTCAGTTTGTTAATTCAAATAAAATTAAAGTTGATAAAGCAGATGGCGGTAACGAAGAGCTGACTTTCGACTATGCGGTAATTGCAACCGGTTCCGTACCTGCAAAAATTCCAAGTTTTGATATCGGCTCAAAACGAATTCTTGATTCTACTTCTGCTTTGGAAATCGAAGACATTCCGAAAAAGTTATTAGTCGTAGGCGGCGGTTATATAGGGTTAGAACTTGGAACTATTTATGCCGCTTTAGGAAGTAAGGTTACCGTTGTTGAAATGACCTCGGGCTTGCTGCCCGGTGCCGATCGAGATCTTGTTGCTGTGCTTTCAAAAAGAGTTAACTCTGCAATGGAGAATGTATATCTCAATACAAAAGTTTCTGAAATTAAAGAAGTCAAAAATGGATTGAAAGTAACTTTCGAAGGGGATAAAGTAGAAGAAAAAGAACAAACTTTTGATAAAGTTCTTGTTTCGGTTGGAAGAAAACCTGTTACCGAAGGTTTCGGATTAGAGAAAACAAAAGTACAGCTTGATGAAAAAGGATTTATCAAAACCGACTTACAAAAACGAACCGACGACCCGAATATTTTTGCAGTTGGCGATGTAGCCGGTAATCCGATGTTGGCTCATAAAGCTACTGCAGAAGGGAAAGTCGTTGCAGAAGTAATTGCCGGACATAAAGCCGCTTTTGAACCGAATGCAATTCCAGCAGTTGTATTTACCGATCCGGAATTAGCTTGGGTTGGTTTAAATGAAACCGAAGCCAAAGAAAAAGGTATAAAGATAGAAATTGCAAAATTTCCGTGGGCTGCAAGCGGTAGAGCAAAAACCCTTGAACGCCTTGACGGAATGACTAAGTTAATAATTGAACCGGAAACCGAAAGAATTCTGGGGATGGGTATTGTAGGAGCTGGAGCAGGCGAGTTAATAGCCGAAGGTGCTCTTGCGGTTGAAATGGCTGCTCTTGCAAGAGATGTAGCGCTTACAATTCATGCGCACCCAACTCTTTCGGAGACGGTGATGGAGAGTGCGGAATCATACTACGGCGAAGCAACACATATTTACAAACCGAAACGAAAATAAATTTCTTAAGTAGAAATGAATTGAAGAAATTTCTAACACTCATATTTTTTATTGTCTGCTCGAATATATTGTTTGGGCAGACAGTTCCATTCGATTCTTTAATACAAAGAGGTATTAACCAAATTTATTCTCTTGAATTTGAAGATGCCGAAGAAACTTTCAGCTTAATAAAAAAATACGAACCCGAACATCCCGCCACAAAATTTTTCCCGGCTATGGTTACATGGTGGAAAATTATGGCTGATCTCGATAACGAAAAATATGATAAACAATTGATCAAACAACTTGATGAAACAATTGAATTTTGTGATAACCTGCTCAAAAAAAATCCAAATAATATTGATGCAATTTTCTTCAAAGGCGGTGCATTGGGGTTTCGCGGTAGATTGTATTCTATTAGAGAAAGTTGGTTAAATGCAGCAGCCGATGGAAAAGATGCATTGCCTTTAGTTCATCGTGCATATGCTCTGGATTCAAATAATGTTGATGTGCAGCTTGGATTCGGAATTTATAATTATTACGCCGATGTTATTCCCGAAAAGTATCCTTTTCTTAAACCTGTAATGTTCTTCTTTCCGAAAGGAGATAGATATAAAGGATTGGAACAGCTTATTAACGCAGCATATAATGGAAAGTATACTAAAGCAGAATCAAAATATTTTTTGATGACCCTCTATTATAAGTTTGAAGATAACGACATCGAAGCGCTGAAATATGCCGAAGAATTAATTTTACAATTCCCGAATAATCCCGCTTTTCATAAACATTATGGGCGCTTACTAAGACGAACTTCTCGTATTACAGAATCAACAGACGAATTTAAAGAGATGTACAAAAGATGCGAAGAAAATATGAGAGGTTATAACGATAAGATCAGAAGAGAAGCATCTTATTATATTGCCGATGAACATTGGCGAAATGCTGATTTTACTAAAGCTGTAAAATATTATAAAGAATGTTCGGATTTATCTGTTTCATTCGATCTGGAAGATGACGGGTTCAACGTAATTTCACTATTGCAGATTGGTAAAATTTATGATTTGCTTGAAAAGAGAGATACAGCAATTGCATATTATAAAAAAGTTTTGAAACTCGATAAACACCGGGATTCACACGACCAGGCAAAATTATATTTGAAGGAGCCATTTAAAAGGTAACTATATACTACTTAGACCAAGTTACCTATCTCTTTTAGGAACAATTTTCGTATTTAATCCATCTAAGGAGATCAAAAAATGGAGTTAAAATTCAGAAATTTGATAGAGCTTCAAACCTATTTCAAAGATGAAGAAACTTGCTGGAATTACTTAGAAAATCTTCGCTGGAATGACAAGGTCGTTTGTCCATTCTGTAATAATGAAGGACATTATCACTTCAAAAACTCTCACACCTATAAATGCAAATCTTGTAAAAAGAAATTTAACGCTAAAGTCGGAACTATCTTTGAAAACTCTAAAATACCTTTATCTAAATGGTTCGTTGCTATTTATATCGCCACCTCTCACAAGAAAGGTATTTCATCACTTCAATTGAGTAGGGATATCGGAGTTACTCAAAAAACCGCTTGGTTTATTCTTCATAGAATTCGTGAAATGCTACAAGTTAAAGCCCCGAAAATGCTCAATAGTATGGTAGAAATTGACGAGACTTATGTAGGCGGCAAATCTACAAATCGTCATAAACATAAAAGAAAAAATCAAAGAGGATATACTAATAAAACTATGGTATTCGCCTTACTGGAAAGGAACGGTCAAGTTATTACTAAAGTCGTTCCCAAAAACGACGGCAATACATTAACACCAATTATTAGAGAAAATGTTGATAGAAGCAATACTCTTGTTACCGATGGTTTTCAAGCTTATAAATACCTCAAGGAAGAATACAGCCATATTATAGTAAATCACTTAGAAGATGAATGGACTAACGGGATTTATCACACAAATACGGTAGAGGGATTTTTTGCGATTTTGAAACGTGGCATCTATGGAATCTATCACTTTGTAAGTCCAAAACATTTACAGAAATATTGCAATGAGTTTTCGTTTAGATACAATACTCGTAAAATTAAAGAAGCGGAACGGTTTAATTATTCTTTGTCTGTTTGTGATAGGAGATTGAAGTATAAGGATTTGATAAACAACTAAACATGCTCTTCTTTTACTTTTGGTTTCGGTGGGGTGGTTATTGGCACTATTGTCTTTAATTTTGTGCGGTTGTTTTGTTTAATTTCCACCTTTAACTCACCAGATACGCTGATCGGGAAGTTAGGCATTTCTAGAAGCAACCTGTTCTTTTGCTTACCAAAAAAATCTATTATCAACTGTTTATTGACAATCTCCTTTTCATTTAGTCTGATAATTAAATTGCATTTATTATCATCCACTTGGTCGTCATCTTCTTTTATGAATCTTACTGCTACGGTTAAACGAGGAATCGTAATGGGCAATCCCTGAGGATTAATTTCATCAATGACGTTGATATATGAAATAAGATTCGTTCTTGAATCTATTAATGCTGTTTCACAAATTGTTAATCCTTCGAATATCACTCTAAACCTCTCTGCCCAAATGTAGTGTTTCGTGCTTATTAGACGAATGTTCCTTGTAATTATAATCGTCTACTTCAATTGGATAATTAGGGCGTACGATTTTACTACCTATAGAGACAAGGCGAGAATTTACAATAGCTACTATATAATCGAACCACTCAACATCCTTAAACTCTAAATTGAATAGTTGGCTTGTGTCGATCTCGTTTTTGAGAGATAGGGCAATAACCAACAAATACACTGTCACCACATCATCAATTGTTTTTTCTCTTTTCCCCTCAATATCTTTGAGCTGTTTTAATATTTCCATTGCTGTTTTGGTGTTGGCAAACTCTAAAATAACTTGTTCATCCCTGAGAGAATTGTAAATATAAGAAGGTGTATTTGCAATAAAAACCACCTGCTTGACTAAATCTAAAATTTTATCATTTATTTTCATTTTCGCTCTCCATATAAAACCGATTGGATTCTATAATAAATAATTCTTGCTGATTCTATGTAAGGGCAATCTAAAATATTATGAATAAACTCATCACCATTACCCCATTTACTTACTGCTATAATGTTCGAATCTGTTATGTTGTTTCTTGGGACGCTTACAATAACCCCTGAATGTTGCGGGTCACCATTTCTGAAATACATTACTATATCACCAGGCAAAACTTTTGAAACATCTATTTCTTTATAATTATCTTCTTGTAAGATCGTCATTATATCGTTAGAATCAAAAATTCTCGTTCTTCTGGAGGCAAACGTTAACCCGTGGCAATTATAATAACCACAACGGTTAGACCTGACAATTGCAAAATTGTGTTTTTGTCTAAAAACATCAGCTGTATGTTCCTCCCATAAAGGTAACTTTACTTTAATCTGGCTGTTATTTATATCCGAGCCCTCTCTGGTTTCAACCTTTATACTGGGATAATCAACAATCCCCGCATCAAGTATTTTTATCATATTTCTTTGCTTTAACTAGAGTCTTCCCCGACTTTGGGTTTCCCTTAACGGCAACTTTCAAAACATCGTTGAAATCACCGTTTATTGTTAATTTTTTCTCTTTTTTATTCACTTTATTATCGAGTTTTTTGGTCATTTTTTAAACAAAAATTTCTTTTTAAGTAATTTTGAAACACTGATATATTAATTTTTTTTAAATTTCATCAGTTGATTGCTTAAAAAAATATTATTACTTACATTGGTTTCGTTTTTAAAACTTAAATGATTATTTGTTCCTATAAATCTTTAAAACGCATTAAACGAGGGAAAGCAGGGATAAACTAACTGCATTTGGAATCTGTGAAACGTCTCATTTACTTAGTAGCTTTCTAATACCTCGTTTTGTTCCCAGAGCTTTAGACGACTAAGAGCACTTAGTGTAGTTGCACCTACGGAATCATTTCTCCCGTCTGAAGTTCTCATTTTTATAAATGTTACTTGTTTATAATAATCATAACAAATTAAAGTATCAAGATATTTGTTTTATCTCTAACAATATAAGGAGATTTTTTATGGAATCCATTAAAGAAGGCGATAATGTTTGGCTAAAAGGTCAGGCTACAAGCCCTAAAATGACAGTACAAGAAGCTCAAAACGGTTGGGCTACATGTATATGGTTTGATGTAGAAGGTAAATACAACGCAAAAGACTTTAAGGTATCTTCATTAACAAAAGAAGACCCTATAAAGAGGTGATTAAGTCAACGTCTTTTTCGTAACACACATCGCTATGAAGTTTTTGATTTTCATCAAACCAAGAGTATTCAATCTTTTCTCCATAGTTATTTGTTACCGTTAATACTCTGTTTAGTTTTACCAAGTCTCCTGCGATAATTTCTTTTGGGGCTTTTTGTTTTTTTTCTTCCATGTTTTTACTCCTGTTCTTAAAAATTCTAAAGGCAACCGACATGATACTCCTTTACTTAATGCTGGGTTAGGAAAGGGGGTGATGCAGAATGAAACGACATCGAAGTGCAGTATCAGGTAAGTTCGTTAAAAAAGCTTATGCTGATAAACATCAGAAAACGACTGTTGCCGAGACAGTCAAGAAACGTAAATCTAAATAAGTGATTCCCTTTGTTGGTTGCCTTTTATTTAAAAATTTTTTCTTTGAAATTCTGTGTGGGGCTTCATTTACATCAGTAGCCAGCCAAAAGCAAGCCAAGATGGATTCTACGAGGTTTCGATGAACAAAATAAAAGCAAACATAAAAATAGATTTCTATTTTGAGAACAAAGGTTACAGTCTTATTTTATATTTTTTAAAACTTACTCCGATTATACTTCCCTTTTTGATAAAAATATATCTTGAATAATGTACTTGATTTTTTCTTAATTAACTAACTACATAACCCCCACACAGAGCTTTATAAAAAACAACCATCTTTCGAGGGCTTTTGTTTGGTCTAACTTGTATATAGTTACCATTTAAAAGGTAGTAGATATCCCAAATCTATGAAGTGCTCCGATTGAACCGAGTGATGAAAATGAATAATCAACCGTGTAATCACTTACATTAAAACCAACCCCGATATTAAATCCGGCTAAACCTGTGCTTGCACCAATTTTGTAATCTTTTCTGCGTTCGTTGTCATAGCCCAAACGGATTCTTAGTGAACTGCTGAATTTAATTTCGGCACCTGCGGTAATCTGTTTAAATCGGTCGCCAAAATTCTCATAGTTTTCATTCAAACGGTTAAGCGAGAGATAAAATTTGAAAGGTGTAAAAGCAAGCTGCTTTGTAACACCAACTCGAATGTCTAAGGGTAATTCTTCTGTTTCATCAAAATAAGAGGAGAGTTGAGTTCCGAAGTTTAAAATAGAAAATCCGAAGTTCCATTCGCTTTCGGGAATTTCATAATGAAGTCCGACATCCATTGCAATACCGGTAGCTGAATAATCGGCAATACCGGAATAAATAAATTTAACGTTTGCACCGTAATAAAAATTTTCTTCTAATTTATTTCCGTAACCAATTGTCAAAGCAAATTCACCCGCACCGAATTCTCCAAGTTCATTTCCGTTCGCATCTGCTTCTGTAAAACTTCCGTAATTTATGTATTGAACTCCAACTCCGAATCTTCCAATCTCTTCAAACTCTTGTGAATAAGTTAAACTTGCCGAATTAATATCAACAAAATGTTTTACGAAGGAAAAGGAAGCCGGTTTATCTTTTAAGAAATTTATACCGGCGGGATTATAAAACAGAACATTCGGATCATCGTTGTTTGCAACATAACTTCCTGCTAATGCAGCTGCACGCGGACTCATATCCAAACGCAAAAATTCAAATATACTTTGTGCCTGGAGGAGTGAAAATGTTGAAAATAAAATCAAAATCCCGAAATAATGCTTCATAATATCCTCAATTTTAACTGTCGATATTAATTATATTTGCATCGAATGGCAAGGTAAAATTCTTTCGTTAACTTTTGATAACTTTCTTTGAGGAACAAACTCAAATCAAAATGTGTTAAATTTGCCAATGAAAAAATAATGAAAGGGAATGAATAAAATGAATTCACTTAAGACAGTTTTTTTGATGACATTAATGATGGTTCTTTTCTTACTTGTTGCTTTTGTATTTTCTTTAGCGCTTAACTTCGGAGCTTATTGGTTTTCGGATAAAATTGTTTTGAAGATGTATCGTGCGAAAGAGATTCAGCGTGAAGATAATCCGCGGCTTTACGATTCGGTTGCAATGCTTGCTGAAAAAGCGAATCTACCTATGCCGAAAGTATATATAGCTGATAATCCGACACCGAATGCTTTTGCAACCGGAAGAAATCCTGATAATGCTGCAGTTGCCGTAACTTCAGGTATTCTTAGAATTCTTGATCAAAGAGAATTGGAAGGAGTGTTGGCACACGAACTTGCTCATATTAAAAATAGAGATATTCTTATTAGTACAATTACCGCAACTTTAGTTGGTACAATTACATTTCTTGCTCGAATGGCAGGCTATGCAATGTTATTCGGTGGAAGAGATAGAGATTCCGGACAAGCTGTAACTTCTTTAGTTCTTCTAATTTTATCGCCGATAATTGCTGTATTGATTCAACTTGCAATTTCGAGATCGCGTGAATATATGGCTGATGAAGGAGGAGCAAATATTTGCGGTCAGCCGTTAGCATTAGCAGGTGCATTGGGAAAATTACAATCGGCAAATAAACAAATACCGATGAGAAATGCAGATACTTCCTCGGCACACATGTTTATTGTTAGTCCCTTTGCCGGAAAGTCTATGATGAAATTATTTTCAACCCATCCTCCCGTTGAAGAAAGAATTAAACGCCTGCAGGAAATTGCTGCCGGTAGAAGATAATATTGAGGGAGTCGCTTGACTCCCTTTTTATTTTAGCAAACTAATTATAACTTCCATTTAGAATTATTTATGAATTAGTCTATTTGAAGAGATCAATTAACATATTAGCGGTTTTATTCTTTTTCTTACCGCAATTATTATCTGCTCAACCTAAATCCAATCTTGATATTATTTATGATCTGATTGAAGAAAACGTAAATCAAATCTTAACTATATTACCTCATGAAGTTACCTTCAAAGAAATTGAGTTTAGTTCTCCCAAAGAATATGAAAATTTGGAGAATAGATTTCTTTATACACTTAACAATAAAGGAATATTGAGAACGGATTCTGTTCATTCATTTTCATTAAAATATTCTCTCGATCAATTAGGTATTTTATATTCAGAGCCGTTTCGGGGGAGTTTATTAAGCGATTATAAAGTTGAAAGAAATATTTTTTTGAGCAGTACCTTTGCATTGGGTATAAATAATCATGTCAAACATTCTGAAATAATCGAGTCTGAATATTCGGACACACTCTATTATTCAGATATAAAAAATGTTGAAACCCCCAACCTTTCAATCACACATGGAACAAAACCATCCGAACCCCTGTTTGAAAGTCTGCTGGAACCGGTGATTGCCATAGGAGCAGTAATAGTAACAATTATTTTGCTCTTTACGGTTCGCAGCAAATAGTTGTAACTTTGACGGTATAAGGAATTTATTTATTTTGCACATTCATTTTTAACCACTCTTAACAAATTGGATATATGAAATTATTCTTAGCAATTTTAGCAGTTGTCTTAATAGTCGGTTGTTCGGGGGGAATTGATACGACACTTCTTACGCCCGATGAACATTTTAATTATGCATTAGCACTTTTCCAAAAAGAAGATTATCAAGATGCTCAATTAGAATTCCAATCTATTCTTTTACAATACCCCGGTAGTGCAGTTAATGAT
>CAYLVF010000081.1:0-8878 GCA_964387045.1 uncultured Melioribacter sp.
TAACATAACTTGTTAAATGATAAGTATTTAATCCCGACTTAGATTTTCTTGGGCTTGTGATCATCCATGCCTTCGGCAAAAGAATTTCTAATAGTTATATTTCAGTCATGCACTTAGAAAATATTAGTCGATTTATCATCCCGATGTATCGGGATGACAAATTTGGGATTAATTGAAAGGATCAAATGAATAACGAAGTTGACATAGCACATCAATTAAAAAAAGCACTGTTGAAAATTTTTCCTAATGCAATCCCGGGAAATAACGGTAATATAAAATTATTTTCCTCAATTGAAGAAGAATATCGATCATTAACTAAAGGAGTTGGTGTAAGAAGTCTATCCGGGAATGTTATTCTTAAATTAATTGGTGATGAAGTTCTTGATTTCCTTCATAGAATTTCTACAAATGATCTTAGAAATCTTGGTGTCTTTAAACTTCAAAAAACACTTTTCACAAATGAAAAAGGAAGACTAATTGATCGTACAATATTGTTTCGAATTGGGGATCATAATCTGCTTGTCGGTTGTGCCGATGAAGATAACCGGCTGAAAAGTTGGATTGAAAAATATATCATAATGGAAAACATAACTGTTGAAGAAGTTTCAAATAACTATACAATTTTTGAAATTTACGGTGCGCAATCCAACTCATTTATGATGATGTTATGCAGTGATAAATTAAACGAACTCAATGGCGAGAACATTACTATTGGTGATACAGAATCAATCAAAACATACATAGCCAAGGTTAAAGAAAACAACAATCTTGATAAGTATTGGATATTAGTCAATTCAGAAGATGCTATCCCGTTTGTGAATTATTTACATAATAACCAGAGCGCATTTGATCTAAAGTTCATTGGTGATGAAGCTTATAATTACTTCAGAATAATAAACGGTATCCCCGCTTTTCCTAATGAGATAAATTCAAAATACAATCCTCATGAAATCGGGTTAATACCTGAAGTTAGTTTTAAGAAAGGATGTTACATCGGTCAAGAAGTAATTGCTCGATTAGACACTTACGATAAAGTGCAGAAAGAATTAAAAGGAGTTGTATTTAAAACTGATCAAGAAATAGAACTACCGTTAGCAATTTTTTCTATTGACGGGACTGAGGTTGGTGAAGTAACCTCAATTGAACATGGATTAGACAATAGAATAATTGGTTTAGCTTTGGTCAGAAAAAAATATCTGGATCCGTCTAATGATCTATTTGTCAAAATTGATGATGAAAAGGTGGAAATAAAATTAAGTGAGTTCCCGATAGACGAATGAAAATATATACGAAAACCGGTGATAAAGGAATGACCTCTTTGTTCGGGGGTCAACGAGTTTGGAAAGATAATTTAAGAATAGATGCTTACGGAAGCGTTGATGAAACAAATACGTTTTTAGGGTTAGCATTGAGTGAAATTACCGATGAAAGATTAAGAAAAACTTTGACTCAAATTCAGTCAAATCTTTTTGTTGTTGGCTCTGATCTTGCTTCTCCATTAAATAATGACAAACCAAATCAAAAAATACCCCGTGTTAATCAAGATTTTATTGATAAAGCCGAAAATGAAATTGATTTCTATAATGATAAACTTCCGGAATTGAAACATTTCATTTTGCCCGGCGGTACAAAAGGAGCGGCATTCTTGCATGCTGCAAGAACCGTTTGCCGCAGAGCTGAAAGAATAGTAATTACTTTATCTAGAGAAGAGAATATCGGTAATTTTATTTCCGTATATTTGAACCGTCTTTCAGATTTATTATTTGTTCTTGCCCGTTATGAAAATTTTGTCAGAAACACACCCGATGTTGAATGGGAAAATTCGTAAGAAGAATTTTTTCATTCAGTCTTAATGAAAATTGGGGGTGACATTGGCTTCGACGGGGCTATGTGTTCTTTGAACTGCGCACCGTGTTCTCCGTAGACACGTTAAACGACGGTAAACATATTAAATGGCGAATATAATTACGCTTTAGCTGCGTAACCAAAACTTATGCAGCCGTTCTTTAAGTCTCAGCATACCGGGATTTATATGAACGCCGTTTAGGTGTGCTAGCCAAACCAAATACTCGAATAGGTGAGGCAAAACTTTTTTCGAGTTAGCTTTGGTAATTGCCTGTCTGTCGGCTTTACTTAAGTGAAATTTAATAAACAGACTATGTGTGTAGAAGTTCTCTGATCAGTAGCTTCGGACGCGGGTTCGACTCCCGCCACCTCCACTCAGGCTTCGTTCCAAAAAACGGAACTACGCCTGACAGGTCAAGAATCTTTTCTTGATTATAAACTAAAATAATTTCGATAAGAAGCCTGAACCGGCGTAGTTGTTTTTTAACGACCTGTCCGGCGAAGTAAATCGAATGATTTACGAAGACAGGAAGCCGGTAGGAGATACCAAACATGAATTACTACGTTTATATACTCCAAAGTATTAATCACGCAGATAAAATTTATATTGGTTACACAACAAATCTAAAAAACTCGAATACCGAAGCATAACGAAGGCGGATCAACGTACACATCGCTTTACAAACCATGGGAACTAAAAAACGCAATATCTTTTACAGATAAATCCAAAGCTTTGGCTTTTGAAAAATATCTTAAAAGTCATTCTGGTCGAGCATTTCTCAGAAAACATTTATTATAAGAAAAATATTGATTGTCCCCAAAAAACGGAACTACGCCTGACAGGTCAAGAATCTTTTCTTGATTATAAACTAAAACAATTTCGATAAGAAGCCTGAACCGGCGTAGTTGTTTTTTAACAACCTGTCCGGCAAAGTAAATCGAATGATTGACGAAGACAGTAAGCCGGTAAGCAAGAAGCAAGACTGAATGCCGCAAAACTTACCTGACTATGGCGGGGAATGCTTCTTCTGCTTTTCAACAATTCTAACCCCTATCTTCTGCCTGCCCTCCGACCTGTCCTCCGAAGCTTCAGCGTAGGAGGAAACTTTAGTGAAGGAGGGAGTTCTGTATCCTGCCTTATTTTTTTAGTGAACATTTGCCATCTTTTTCTTATGTTGATTCGAAGTTCCAACAATTTTGGTTGTTATGGATCATTCACTATTTCACACTCATCTCGTTTCTCCCATTACTCTTAATCTAACAAAGTTAGATAATAATTAACGTGCAAAGTAAGTAGGACAAAAATAGAATATAATAATAACAATCGGCGTTTGTTTATGATGTGAGACCGAAGTCAAGAGATTAAAATAAATCTCAATGCATTACTGTTTTCTCTTGACTTTCTTTTCTATAGACACGCCGTTAGGTGCAGAATTAAATTATTATTATTTTTCCTAGGATTGAGCATCAAGATTATTCATAAGGAGAGTTAATTTATGAAATTATATTTAATTATTTCCATTTCACTATCTTCGATTATTTTTGCACAAAGTAATTATTTTACAGATGGTTATCCCAATGGCAGATATTGGAATAATATCGGTACGGAAGCAAAAATACTCTATATGTATGGTATAGAAGATGCTCTATCAATTTGTAGAGTCTATCTTACAAATGAAGAGGAAATGACCGAAATAGGTTTATCTCTATATGAATATTATAGTGCAAAAAATTATACTAATCACGAACTCATACAAGCTATTGATTCAATCTATAATAATATTGAATACACATTAATACCCATAAGAGATGTGGCATCAATTATTTTAGAGAGATATTCTGGGAAAATCTCAGAAAATGAATTGCAAAGTAAATTGCGAGATTGTATGGAAATATATAATAAATAAAATGAGTATTTCGGATATCTATTTTGTCAATTACGATTAAGTAAAAAATTAGGTTAACAAAAAATATGGGAAAACATAAAAAATATGTTGTGGTCTTAACTTCTGATGCAGTGAAAATACTTTTAAACGAGCCGATTAGTATTTTAATTAAAAATAGAAAACATTTTAATTGTATCGAGATCGATCCTAATAATCCGTTTTTCTATATGAAAATAGAAGAAGCAAATGATGGACATCAAAAATTTTTGACAGATTTATATATTCCTCATCATTTCATCCAATATTATCTTTCATCCGATTCTGAAAATCGTTTTGGTTTTTGAAGTATAGTTAAGGCTATTTATTAATAAAGAGCTTTTTATGGGTCAAATACCAATTATTGTTGCACCTAACATCATTAATAAGTAAAAAGTTCCGTCTTCGTTCAAACTACGGCGGACAAGCAAGCGGATATAGTTATTCCATACCGGCGTAATACATTTGATACCTCCAAGTAAGAGTTGTTGGTTTAGAAAACCAACTCGTATTTTACTTATTGGAAATATCAAGCGGTTCAAGCTAGCTGCTTCTTTTGCCATCGGCTATTGTAATTTATTAAGTTTGAAGCTCTGTTTTAACTATCTTGTTCAGAGTAATTCTAATAAAAAAGGTTTTTTAATAATTATCGGCTTAGGTTTTTCAGTGCTGCATTGTTGTCCTGGGCAGTGCTTTAGTTGCCTCGCCGTCAGGTTTTTCAAAACAGTCAAAAAGGTAAGTTATGAAAGCTGTTATATGCACAAAATACGGACCACCCGAGGTTCTTCAAATTAAGGAAGTTGAAAAACCTTTTCCTAAACCGAATGAAGTACTCATAAAAATATTAGCTACAACAGCGCATATTGGCGACACCAAGATCCGGCGCATTGAACCCGGTTTAGGGCCGGTCAAAGATTTCTTCTTCAAGCCGATTATGCGGATAATTGTCGGCTTTACCGGACCGAGAAAAAAAATACTCGGTATGGAACTCTCCGGAGAAATTGAAGCAATCGGTAAAGATGTTACACTCTTTAAAGTAGGTGATCCCGTTTTTGCATCCACCGAATTCAGATTTGGTACTTATGCACAGTATTGCTGCATTCCTGAAAACGGTATTCTAGCAATTAAACCGGCTAATATGACGCACGAAGAAGCCGCTCCGGTTTCTAACGGCGGAATAACTGCATTGATTCATCTTAGAAAAGCAAATATCAGGAAAGGTCAAAAAGTATTAATCTATGGAGCTTCCGGTAGCGTTGGTACTTATGCAATACAGATTGCTAAATACTATGGTGCAGAAGTTACCGCTGTATGCAGTTCCTCAAACATGGAATTGGTGAAATCCCTCGGTGCGGATAAAGTAATTGATTACTCGAAAGAAGATTTTACACAGAACCGTGACACTTACGACGTTATTTATGATGCTGTAGGGAAAATTGAATCTTCAAAACATAAAAAATCCCTCTCCAAGTCAGGACACTATCTAAACGTTCTTACAATGTCCGGCAACATCAAGTTAAAGGTAAAAGACCTAATCTTTCTCAAAGACCTTTGCGAAGCAGGAAAGCTGAGAACTGTGATTGACAGACGCTATCCAATGGAAGAAATTGTAGAAGCTCATAGATATGTTGACAAAGGACATAAAAAAGGAAATGTAGTGATAACTATTGAGCATAATGGTAAAACCTAATCCGTTCTTCCAGCCGACTGGTTTAGACTGTTCGGTATTTGTGTAATTAAAAATGAAAGTTGTAAAAGTTAGTTGCTCTTTGATAGGAGTGAACAAAATAAATTTATAAATAATTATTGGCGTTCGTTTTTCAAAGCTGCATTGTTGTTCTGGGCTGCGGCTTAGCAGCAACGTTATGTGGCTTAATATGAATCTAAAATCAATGAAACAATAAACAAGGAATAGGGTCTTAAGTTTGCACATAAATATTAATTTAACATCTTCACTGATAGCGCCTTGTGGGATGAACTGTGGTCTCTGTCTTGGTTATCATCGTTTAAAAAATAAATGCGATGGTTGCCACTCAACTAGTCTAAACAAGCCGAATCATTGTATCAACTGTTCAATAAAAAACTGTGAATTATTATCAAGTGGTAAATCAAAGTATTGTTTTACTTGTCATAAATTTCCTTGTAAAAGAATTAAGAATCTTGATATACGCTATAAAGCAAAATATGGAATGAGTATGATCGAGAATCTAAACTCTATAAAAGAAATAGGTATACGAAAATTTACTCTGAAAGAAAAACAGAAATGGGCTTGTTCAAAATGTGGAAACATTATTTGTGTTCATAGAGAAATATGTTTGGAGTGTGGTGAAAAGAGGGTTATTCAAAATTATAGAACAGATTAATTACGTTTTTATTATAGCTACATGACCAGCTCTTGGTAATTTTACCATGCGTTATTTAGTAAAATTGTTGTTTTTTGGCAGCCTCGTAAATCTACTTCGGGATAAACGGGTTATTTGCGACGCCTTAATGTCAATAATAAAGTGAGGATAAAATGAAAAAGATATTGCTGTTGCTCACAATGGTTATTATAGCAGTTACGCTGCTATTTTCATCCGGGTGCAAAAACTCTACCGAACCAGAAATAACAATCCCAGATACTACCGGCGGACCTGTTGTAAGAAAACCTAACCTTTATCTTTATCCTACATCCGTTTGTTCGCTCTCTGTAAAGATAGAATTTCCTTTAGGTGGTAGTATTGTCGAGTCAGAACCGTACTATTATGATGGATGGTATGTCAAAGTTGATCCGTCCGGGAAAATAAATGAAGAGTATGATTATCTTTATTATGAAGCTCAGTGCCCGGAGATTTATCAATATGATTATGGATGGTCAATAAATAGAGATTCTCTTTTTAATTTTTTCACAAATAATCTGCTTGCAACTGGTTTTAATGAAAGTGAAAAAAATGATTTTATAGAATATTGGATACCAATATTAACTGACTATGAATACTATGCTGTTTTTCCACAATACTCGGCAGTGATAGAAAAAATTATTCAACTAAAATTTTCAATTTATCCAGATAATATTCTAAGACTATTTTATGTAATTGAGGGATTTAACAGTGAACAAATGATATCACCTCCACAACCAATTCCATATTTCGATCGTAATGGATTTGTAGTGACAGAATGGGGTGTAATATTAAAATAGTAAATCACCTAATCAGCAAATCCGCTCTAGAAAACACCGGGACCTAACGGAAGTAGGAGGACGGGCAAGTTGGTACATCGCTTATCGGCAACGCCGCTAGCCTTTTCATAAAATATTAAGAGGAGATAGCTCGAGCAATTTCTTTGTTTGATGTGCCAAGAGCTAATAAGGATCTAATAATGAGATCAAGTGAAACAGAAGGATCACCTATTTCAAGTTTTGCTACTCGCGATTGGCTTGATTTAATAATTTTTGCCAATTCAACTTGTGTTAATTTTTTCTCCGTTCGCAACTTTCTTAAATTAGTGCCTAGTTTTAATTTTAATTCTATGTATGAAGATTCTTCTTCCGATAAACAGAGAAACTCTGCGGTTGAACCTATTTTCCAACCTTTTTTCTCTAAGTTTTTTTGTTTCTGACTATTCGTTGTCATATTCCTTTATTCTCTTTTTACATACATCTATAATATTTTTAGGCGTCTGTTGAGTTTTCTTCATAAATACTTTAAGAATTATTGTTGCATCATCATCAACTCTAATATCCACGCAACCAGATGAGAGGTTTATCTTGAATTATCATGATATAAAGATATGTCAGATATGACATATTATCAAGAAAATAAATTTCAAAGGCTAACATCTTTAATCCGCCTTACAGATGGCTGGCAAGCGGGTGTAGATTTTCGCAACTTAATAAATTTATAAAAGCTCTCCGTAAAAAAGAATTAATTGATATATCCCGGCAATTGTATTTTCTTCTTTTGCCTTTATTAGACCGCAAATTACTATTTCCCTGTTTTATACGTTTACAGAATTGGAGAAGTTAAATTCTTATAAAATAAAAAGATGGTAATGCTATAGGTCTGATTTTCAGTGCTGCCAGGAAAATACTAATGTCAAAACTCTAATTTCTAAACAAATCATAAACAATAAATTCAAATGTTCCAAACAAACTAATTAGTTTATTATTTGGAGTTTTGTGCTTCTAATTTGTTTAGGATTTCTAAATTAGATTTTAGGATTTAGTTTCTCCTGTGCTGTCCTCAAAAAAGTTGACAAGTTATAATAATAGTTTTATTTCTTCTTTTACCCTTATTAGACCACAAATTACTATTTTATGTTAATTCCATTGCAAACCTTTCCATTATAAACTAAATTTCGTCCGCTTATGAAAAAGTTTTCCTACATAAAAATAAATGGTGCCGGCAATGATTTTATTTTGGTTGATAAAAATAAAAATCCGGTAATAAATTTTAGCGATTCCGAAATTTCTAAACTTTGTGACAGACAAACCGGCATAGGTGCGGATGGATTAATAATTATTGAAAATGATAATTCGTCCGATTTTAAAATGTTGTATTACAATGCAGATGGTTCAACCGGTAGTTTGTGCGGAAATGGTGCTAGATGTGCTATCAAATATGCTGAACTTTCGAACATTATTTCTAAAAACGAGACTCAATTTATAAGCAACGATGTTTTATATAAGGGTGAAATAATTTCAAAAGATGTGATAAAATTTTATCTTCAACCACCCGCCAAAATCAAACAAAATTTTAAGATAAAAGCATATAACCAATTGATTTCGGCTGACTTTGTTGATACCGGTTCTCCACATGTGGTTATAAATATAGAAAACATTTTAGCCAATCCGGATTCACTACAGTCTGGTTTTAAACAAATTGATGAGCTGCCTGTCGAAATTATTGGAAGAGAAATCAGATATGCGCCCGAATTTCAGCCGGTGGGTGTGAATGTGAATTTTATTCAATATTTAAATGACGCAATAAAAATCCGTTCCTATGAGAAAGGGGTGGAAGCCGAAACTCTTGCTTGTGGTACCGGTTCGGTTGCAGCTGCAATTGTATCTGTTCTGAAATCAAAAAAAAATCCGCCGATTAAATTAATTACTAAATCTAATGCAGAATTAATTG
>CAYLVF010000082.1:0-8872 GCA_964387045.1 uncultured Melioribacter sp.
TTCGTTTACACTATTGTAAATTTAGGAAATTCCATTTCCATCTGAAGCGTTACATCACCTAGTGAATTAAGTTTGTGAATTTTATTTAATCCCATATCTGTAACAATATATTCCCATCGTGGTGACATTCCAACATCCGTGAGATATGACTCTTCTGAAAATTCTACAACACTATTTGCATTTATATAACTATTACTCATTACCCCTCTTACTACCTTTTTAGCACCATTATCAACAAAACAAACTTCTTCGAAATAGCGGCCTGTGACTATTCTTTCTACAAAAACAAAGTCAAAATAACTTCCATTAAACTTATATTGAGTCGCAGTGTTAAGAATCGTCCCATTCAAATCAACTTGTACTAATTTTTGATTCTCAACATCAACTATCCAAAGACTTTTAGGTGTTAAACCAGAAAAACTTCTTCTGTAATCAACATCAGAAGGTATACCCAGTCCTGGTATAGTTAATATTCCAGAATAATTTATTGTATTTGAGCCAGAATTATAAATCAATTTAATAATTTCTTTATGTCCTCTATCAGCAACATAAAAATCTCCGTTCTCACCAACTGCAATTGATACTGGATTTTCGAATCGGAAATCTCCAGTATTATCTCCATATGATTTAATCTCTTGAGTATTTGTATTTACATAAATAATTCTCGCCCAAACTGGATCAACTAATAATATAACTCTTTCATTTATATTACTGCCATACACAAGCATATTCCCATCAATCTCAGCGGATTCTGAAAAGAACTGTTTCCCTGAAAAATTATCCATTAATAGGTCTTTATTAATTTCCCATATATCAGGACTGGAAACAAATTTCATAGGTAACAATGTTCTATTATTTTCAATAATAGTACTAACTGATGTAATTGAGGGTGAGGAAAACTCTCGTTTTTGATCTTTTGCAGATTGAATTTTTTTAACCATGCTACCTATTAAGCTTGTTCTTACTAAACACCATCTGCCATTTTCCTTTTTGAAATTTAGTCTAGTTTCAAATTCATTTAATACCCCCTTTTGATATTTATTAAGAATAACAAAAACATCACAACTTGTCGTTGTTGTTAAATCAAATTTATTCAAGCGAATTTTTAAGTAATCAACATCTCGAAAATCATACAATCCTTCAATAGCATCTTCGTTTTCTTTCTCATTTGACTCTATAATTTTATAACTTATTAAATCCTTGTCTTCATTAAAAGATTTTTCAAGAGTGCTTATTAAACTATGGATTTGAAACTCGCTCCTTTCTTTTTCGCTCACCGAAACCTTTATCAAATCTTGCGGTGTTTGCGGGAACAAAGTTATAGTCAAAAAAAATACTAATATAATGGCATTCGGTTTCATTACTAATACCTCCTTATTTATACTTTAATTCGAAGAAAACAAGTTCTACTTCATGTGGATCAACAAATTGATTCTGAATAACATTTTGAGAAGAGGAAGTTAGAGCCATTATAAAAATATCGCCATGATTGTTTATTTCTATCTGCTTATGAGTAGCATAATAGTTATTTTTAAAAATTGTTGTGTAATCCAGGTATTCGATGTTGTTATTCGTGAAATTGAGCTTGGCTATTGTAGAGTTATTTGCATAATAGATATTGGAAGTGGAATCTATTCCTATATATACCCAACTAAATTCATCATTCAATTCATTGTTTCTATGAGAATTCTCTATGGGTGAAATAGTAATTTCCCTAACATTAATTAACTGGTTTTCATCTTTATTTTTAGAATTATTATTTAAATATTCTTTTATAATAACATTATTATCAGCAGAAAGAAATCCTTTATAATAATCTCCTTTGACATCCTGAATATAAAATTTTGATCTTCGTTTATATTTACCCTTTTCATCAAAAACAAATATGTTTCCATTCTCTATACTTCTGCCGTCAACTAGGTCATTTACCGAAAAAGTATAGAACAACAACTCATTGGAAAAATTAATAAAAAATTTTTTTGAATTTATTTTTCTTTCTAATCCGATTTCAATAATATTAAATTCTGTTGGTTCAATATGGAATATTTTATTGTCAGTATGCACATAATTAATCAATAGCACCAAATTATCTCTAAGGTCAAGCTTCATAGAAGTCCCGACTACTTTATCTGAGTCATAGTTAAAATATTCAGCAAGTAAATTGGAGTAAGTATGAAACTCTTTTTGGTTGTAGTGAATTATTGTTAAAGGCTTAATGTCGTTTGGAAAAACAACTAATCCTTTTGAGCTGACATAAAATTCCTTATTTGAGTTAACAACATAATTGAAATTCAGAGCCTGTTTTCTAGTGATAATCTGATTCTGTCTTGTTGTAATGTCCTCTAATGGTAGCAAAGAGGATGGTTTTATTCTAAAATACTCAACAGGTTTTAGAGCAGTTTGTCCTATAATTGGGCTAATGAGTACTACAAAAGTTAATATTATTCTTAAAAATTTCATTTTTACCTCACTTTATTTTATAATCAATCAATTTCCAGAATAAATTGCCCAAGTATAATTTTCCCATTCAGGTTGCCAAGTAGAAAAATCACCATTAGGAGCTTTACCAAATATTTTTAATCGGTGTTCATATACTCCATAATTAAAATGTTCAATTACCCCCAAGGAACTAATGACCTTCCAATTTTCAATGGAACCAGTAGTTTCTGATATTATACCTATGTGTTCATAACCATCACCAAGCAATGGATTCCAGTCATAAACAACAAGATCACCAGGATATACATACCCCCCGTCAATATCAGCCTGTGTTAATCTTGTCTTTCCAAAAATAAATGATGCAAGGTTTCCAGGAATTCCAGGAATGTCTTCGGTTATATTTGCATCTTGTCTGGCCCTATATACAAGTGTAAAACATACATATCCGTTTTGGTAATCACTACTGGGCCAGAATACTTCATTATCATAATTTACCACATATCCTGGGAACCCTGCACCTGAAATCTGCAAATAATCGTCATATGAACTCTGATTACTGACTGTGGCTTTGTTTAATCTTTCAATATATTGAAATTTTGGTAAAGCCTGAGAGTTGTAATCAATATATATATCAATTGGTTCAGGGGTCCAGGAAGCATTTCCTTTTCTATTTTTTATATCTGTAAAATTCTCAGGCCTTGTGACATATTGTTCGGGAGGATAAAAAAAAGAAGGAAATCCATAAGTGAATTTACGCGCTTCCATTACACTTCTACTATTTGGTGGAGGTGTTGTTGTATAATCAGAAGGTGTACAAGATGCAAAAATACAAATTGATAAAAACATAGTTATAAAATTTTTCATAAATTCTCCTCAATAATGTATTTATTGATAACTTTATTATTGAATAATATTGATAATAAGTTTAAGAAAAATCAAACATATCACCTCCCTATTTAGAATTATACTTTAATTAATTAACAGAATTAAAGTTCTTACCCTCCCCGTACAATATGAGTAATTTTTACTTAAAGGACAATTAAAAAAATTCTATTTTGAATCTTATTCTGTTTAATAAACTATCTAAAATAATGGAAACGAATTTTACCCTTTAGGGGATAATTAGTATGATCTTAATTTTCGGAAGGGGGAATTAAAAACTATAGTCTTAAACTCACATCTTTCATTGTCATCTAAAAGGAATGAACCACAACATTCGAGGTCGAGAATTTACTAACGCACTAATTTAACTTCTTTACCAGAACTAACGTATCGAATTATCAAGCTTTCAGTATCAGAAATATTTAAGGAAATGATATTCTTCCCGGCAAAAACATTCGCTTCTTTTACAATCTTTCCACCGGAATCAAGAATTTTTATTTGATCTTCTTTATTCGAATAAAGAAATATCTTAGGTGTTTCATTTTGCAGCTTAACAAGAACCGGATTTTCATATATCTTATTCATATCAGCAACAACACTCAATTCTCTAAAAGTAACTTCAACTACGTTTGATGAATTTAAACTCTCGTTCCAAAGCTTATTAAGAGATTTGAGTGTGAAGTAATAATTGATTCGTTTGGGTTTATCAATCGCTAATTTAATTGAACGCTTATCTGCAGGTATTATTTCAAATAAAGTATCACCGCTTGGTTTTACATTTCTGTTAGGTAAACTATATAATGCAACATAACTTGTGCTGTCAAGATGATTTGAATGAGCAGGTATCGACCAATCCAATGTAATAATATTCGGATCAACGGAGTCATAACTGAATAAAAGATTACCCGGTTCCAATGGAATTGAAGATTCAATCCATGCCATTTGTGCCGGCAATGCAACATTATCGTTTACAAATGGAGAAACATCTTTAATATTACCGTATCTAAAAAATGCAATGCCGTCTGCTTTTGTTGTTCTTGAAAAATCAATTATTCTTTTTAACTGATTCTTAACTTCAGGTTTGTACGGAGCAACTCCCAATACAACACTCCTTCCGAAAGTATCGGCAGTCCAATCTTTTGCAAGCAAATCAAATCTCGGCGGTCCTTCCAAAGACCAATAAATCTGCGGTACTAAGTAATCAATCCATTTCTGTTTAAGCCATTCTCTCGAATCTTGGTAAACTTCACCGTAACCTTCAAATCCTCTTCCGTTCAAACTGTTTTTATAAATTCCTATTGGAGCTGCACCAATCTTTATGAATGGTTTTATCGATTTAACTTTTACAGAAAGATCTCTTACAAATGTGTTAAGATTATCCCGGCGCCAATCATCTTTTGAGAATCCATTGCCGTAAAGATTAAATGAAAATTCATCATTAAATTCTTTACCGGGATAGCGAAGAAAATCCAGATGAAGTCCATCAATATTATAATTTCGCACCAACTCTTCAAAAATTGATATAAGGTATGCACGTACTTCGGGCAAACCCATATCCAACCAATAACTTGTGCCGTCGCGTTTGCTCTCAATTACCCATTGCGGTTTTCTTTGCGCAATATGAAACGGATGCTCAAAAATAAATTTTTCCGTACCGGTAAAACATCTAACAACATTTACCCACGCATGAATTTCTATTCCTCGTTCATGTGCTAAATCAATTGCATATTTTAAAGGGTCGTAAGATGCATCTCCGTCAACTTCACCGGTAATGTAAGGAGAAAGCGGTTCATAAGATGATCTGAACATTACAGTGCCGTTACTTCTAACCTGAAAATAAACAGTGTTTAGACGTTTGCGTTTAATGTCATCGAATATTTTTTTTAGTTCTGCTTTTTGTACTTCTTGATTATAGGAAGGCGGAGGCCAGTCAAGACGAAAATTTGTAGTCAGCCAAACAGCGCGGGTTTCTCTATTTACTTGAGCAATAGAAAGTGAGCTGTAGATTGCTATTAATAACAGGATTATCTTTTTCATCAATTTAGGAGAATAATTTTACACCTTGTTTAAGTGCCCATAATACATCATTATTTCCGGCTTCAACATCTATTAAGACTTTTCCGAATCCATTGAGCAAGACAAATTTATAAACTTCATCTTTCGATTTTTTGTCGCGTTTCATTAAATCGAGTATTTTATTAAAATCCATCTTTTTGATTCTGATATTGCTTGATAATTTTTTGATAAGAATTATACCTTCTTCAAGTTCATCGCTATCTAATAAGTTCAACTTGTTTGAAAGATAAAGTGCACAGGCAAGACCTATAATTACTGTTTCACCGTGTTTTAATTTGTGACCATGTTCAATCTCAATTGCGTGTGCAAAAGTATGACCGAGATTAAGAATTTTTCTAATACCGGATTCTTCTTTTTCATCTCTGGCAACAACAGCGGTTTTATACTCAACGGATTCAGCGATAATTTTTGTAAGTACTTTTTTATCCAATGCTATAAGTTTATCAAGATTCTTTTCAAAATAATCGAAGTAATCTCCTTTTATAAGAAATGCATATTTTAATATTTCACCAATACCGCTTATAATTTCTCTTTTAGGAATGGTTGTTAGAAAGTTTATATCAATTAGAACAAGATTGGGTTGATAGAATGAACCGATAATATTTTTTGTCGAGCCGAAATTAATACCGGTTTTACCGCCGACAGAACTATCAACGGCTGAAAGTAATGTTGTAGGAATCTGGATATAACGAATTCCTCTTGTATATGTTGCTGCTGCAAAACCACCAACATCACCAATAATACCGCCGCCAATTGCAATTAAAAGCGAATCACGACCGTAATTACTTAACACCAAAGAAGTATAAATCTTTTTTAAAGTTGATAACGATTTATTACTTTCTTTTGCATCAATAGTGATAAAATTAAATTTTCCCGGCGGTGGTGTAAATACTTTTTCCAAATCTTTTTTATAAATAGAATAAACCGATTTATCAATAAGACAAAAAATATTTTTGTGAAGTTTATTTGCTTTAATAATTTCTTGAAGCTCTGCAAAAATACCGTTGCCAATTAATACTTTATAAGGGTAACTGGTAAGATTAACGTTAATTTCTTTCATAAAGCACGCCCTTAATTTGTTTAGCAATTTTATCTACCGTAAAACCAATTCTTGTTTCATCTGTTTTAATAACTAAATCAGCTTGTTCGTAATCATCTTCTCTTTTTTTCAGAAGCAGATCAATCTTTTCTAAAAATTCTTCCTCGCTTTTTTCGCTTAGCACCAAATCTTTGAATAATGGTCTATCGATTTTGTTTTTTAATCTCTTATATAAGATTTCAGGGGACACTTTTAAGTAAACCAAAATACCGGAATTTTTAATTATTTCCAGATTACTTTTGTTTGATATAGTACCTCCCCCTAAAGCAATCACAGTATTGGCGGATCGAGATAATTCCGACAACGTTTCATTTTCAATTCTTCTAAAATACTCTTCTCCATGTTTATCGAAAATATCAACAACTTTTTTGTTTTCTCTGTTTTCAATTACTTTATCTAAATCATAAAATTCCCACCCAAGCACATTGCCAAGTATTGGTCCTATTGTACTCTTACCGCTCGTCATAAAACCTGTTAAATATATAATATTCTTTTTTGTCATAATTATCGATAGCAAAATATATTAAAAATAAAGAAGGAAAAAGAATGCGGCAAACATTAGAAATGCAAAACTGCACCGATTGAAAAAGTCATACCGTCAATATTAACTCTGGTAGGAAAAGGTTCTTGAGGTAAAACCCGGGTTGAGCCTTCATATACAAAAAATTCTTTGTCGTATTTACTTTCCATTCTGAAATCGGGATCGCGGAATTTCATTTCTCCTCTTACGGAAAAATAGTCCGCTAGCATATATTCCATTCCAAGTCTGCCGTGAATACCCCAAGAAAAATCTCGACTAACATTTTGCAGACTTACATTTGCAAAATCACGAATATATTCACCGAAATAGATTCCGGCTCCACCACCCATAAAGAACTTAAAATTTTCAGTTGAAAAAGGAATATAGTAATAGATAGAGAGTTCGATTGGAATCATTCTAAAACCTTCTTCAACTTCAACACCGGCAAGCTGCGAAGGAAAACCTATTACATTTCTCTGCTTCGATACTTTTTCAATAAACTCGGTTCCTAAGCCGACTATCACCGACTCACTAATTCTATAACGGAAATCGATTGAACCGCTGTATATATCAACTAGTTCGACATTTTCTTCTCGCAATAATTTTTGAATTGCATCGGGATTAAGAAAGAATCGAGCGGTTGTTGTGTAGTTTGCCGAAAATGATAAACTAAATTGTTTTTCACCGTATTGCGAAAAAATTTGAATTGATAAGAAGATAATAAGAATAGGAAGATATTTTATATGAATGTTCATCATTGAGGTGAAAATATACAAAAAAGGAGCTTCGGATAAAGCATAAAAAAAGAGGTTGACTTATGCCAACCTCTCTTTGAAATTATCTATAAAAGATATGTCTATTATCAATAATATCCGCTTCATCTCTCACTTTTGCTATCCACTCGGTAAAAAATTGACTTCGCTTTTGTTGAAGTAAACCGTCTCTCAAAGTTTTTTTCTGTTGTTCAAACGCGCTTTCATCAAACTCGGTTCTTTCAGTAACACGAATTAAATAAGCCCCTCTATTGCCAACTATCGGTTTTGAAATCTCGTTTAGTTCACCTATTAAGCAGTATGCAACGAATGCATTATCTCTGCCGACGGTTGGGATATTGCTTTTTGGTGTAAAATCTTTCGCTATATCGAATCTGGCGAAAGGACTGTAAAGTGTGACATTAAAAAGAGAACCTTCTTTTAATACTTGTTCGTAAACATGCTCTGCATACTCCTTTGCTTTATCAATTTTCTTCTGACGCAAGACGGTAACTTGCAACTGCTGTTTTAGTTCATCGAAAGGTTTAAAACCGGCTTTTGTAGCCTCTGATATTTTTGCAACCACATAACCGGAAGGAACACGGTAAACATCGCTTACGCTGCCAACTTTGTTATCGAATGCAAATTTAACAAGTGCTTTTGAAGCTCCAAGACCGGGAATAAAAGAAGCATTTTCATTAAACTGGGGTGTTTCAACAACATCAAGACCAAGTAATTCAGCTTCGGTTTCAAAATTGTTTTCTTTTGCTAAATATGAAAAATCAGTTGCGCTTTCATATATACGATCAAGTGTAGTACCCGAGGCTTGAATTTTATTAACTATTTTTTCAACTACATATTGTTCATTACTTCTGTTGTATACTTTGATAATATGATAACCGAATTGAGTCATTACCGGTTTTTGAACTACTCCAACTTTACCGCTGAAAACTGCACTTTCAAACTCCGGAACCATTTGACCTTTACTAAACCAACCTAGATCCCCGCCTCTGGAGCCGCTGCCGGGATCTTCCGAAATTTCAATTGCTGTTTGAACAAAATCGGCTCCATCTATTAATGCTTGATAAACCGAATCAGCTTTTT
>CAYLVF010000083.1:0-8867 GCA_964387045.1 uncultured Melioribacter sp.
CACAGCAATTTTTGGATGAATAATTTTAAAATCATTTCGTAAAGTATTTAGGATAGAACTGAAGATTGATTGCAATTTTTCTTTTGTAATTACTGACGAAACCTCTTTAATTGGGTGATGAATAGTTACTAATGCGGCAATTAATTTGTGGGAATAAAACAGCATCAGAGGGTTTACGACATTATATATATCACCTAGATAATCTGTGTGACCATCAAACTTAACCGAATTAAATTTCCAAGCCTCTTTTGAAATCGGGGCTGTTATCAATGCGGAGTTTTCGGCTTTGCTAATTAAATCAATCGCAACTTCGAGAGATGCAAAACTTACTTTGCCGGAGGTCTTTGTCGGTTTACCCCGTGAAACTCTTCCTCCTTTGATATCAATAATTTTCACATGATTATTATGTACAGAATATGAATCATTTTTAGTATAGAACTCATATTTGAATTTTGGTTTTACAATGGATGCATTCAATAAGAATTGTTCTTTGGGACAGACAAAATAAAAATCTGCAGAAGTGTTAAAGACCATGTTGAGAGTTTTAATTACAATTTCAATTCCGATACCATTAGGATCACCGCAAGTAAAGAAATATTTATTCATGCTATTTCACTAGCTTATAATTTCCTAATCCCGAAATATCGACAAAGACAAATTGAACCCCCGGAGATAAATATTTCCAGATCTCCGTAATTTCATTTTTCTCTGAGTAATATCTATCAACTTCAGCCGGTTCACCATATTTAATATAAATTTTCCCTCTATCGGTTAAACCGGTGGATTTATTCCCCTTTGATCCGTACTTTCTTGTTGCTCTATCAGCTCTTGAATAAAATTCGTATTGCAGTTGATTAAAAGAAGTTTTAGGATTCGGATCATATTCTTTCCAAAACAAATCTATTGCCTTTTGATAATCGTTTCCGGCTTTTTTATAAATTTCATCAAGCTTATCATCGTCAGCCATCAAATCCAATAATTGAAAAGCGCTTTTATGGTTCATCAAAGTCATTGGTTTATTGACCCAATTAATATTTAGCTCGCCTGCATATAATAGACTATCTCTCATTGTCGAAATCTTTATTTCAGCGATTCCTTCATTTAATGATGCAGAAAAGCCATCTAAGATAAAAAGCGATGCAGGTTGGTTTGAAGGGTCGCTAATCAAAAAAATACCATTTTCACATTTATCAAATCCAATCGACAAAACAGAAGTTGATGACAAATCTTTAGAAACAATCTCATCTTCATTTTGATTTATGCTAACTCTTATCTTCTTAATAGATGTGTCCAATATAGGAAGAAGTAATTGATAATCTTGCTCGTCGAATGGGATCGAGTTCTCGAAATTAACCAACTGATAACCCAATGAATTATCACACGATGATTTTTTCTGAACAACAATAGGACCGACCGCGGATTTTTCTGCTATAAAAGGACGAAGCGGAACTTGTCGATCTGTGTTATCCAGAACTACCAATGTATTAATAGTTGCTTGAGTATTTTTGATATCAAAGGCGACTACCCCTTCCAGATATTTATCGCGGTTATTTGTTTCGTCATAATTGCTAACACGCACTTTATCATGAGTTGATTCACGTGCGATTACGCCTTTTTGGGTAGTGGCTTCAACCCGGAAAATAATTCCTGAAATAAATTCGTTATCTACTCGTATAAAAATAAGATTCGAATAAGGTACTTTATATGACACATAATATCTAATTAAGGAATCATTAAGGATTGTATGAGCTTCAACAAAAATTGGTTTTGGTCCGCTTTGAATTCTATCGTGCCGTGGTTGTGAATAAAGAGAACTGAAGAATAAAAGAATAATTACAAAATAAATATATTTTTTCACGCTTAATCCATTATTAAAAAAAAACAATAGGTGGAAAACTATAAGTAATAGTTAAGAAATACAGTGCAATTTGAAATGACTAACTATTCATACTCAGCAGAAATTCCTTATTGTTTTTAGTTCCCCTAATTTTATCGGTTAAGAATTCCATTGCTTCGATAGAATCAAAATCGCTGAGTATTTTTCTTAGAATCCATACTTTATTAAGTTCTTCATCTGTAAGCAGAAGCTCTTCTTTTCTTGTACCTGATTTATTAACATCAATAGCCGGGAAAATTCTTCTATCGGAAAGATCACGGCTAAGCACTAATTCCATATTACCGGTTCCCTTGAATTCTTCAAAGATTACTTCATCCATCCGGCTGCCGGTTTCGATAAGTGCTGTCGCAATAATTGTTAAACTTCCACCCTCCTCAATATTACGCGCAGATCCGAAAAATCTTTTTGGTTTGTGAAGTGCGTTTGAATCAACACCACCCGACAAAATTCTTCCGCTGTGAGGTATTACAGTGTTGTGCGCACGTGCTAATCTTGTAATACTATCCAATAGAATGATAACATCATTTTTTGCTTCAACCAATCTTTTTGCTTTTTCGATTACCATGTTTGCTACTTGAACATGTCGATCTGCAGGTTCATCAAATGTTGAGCTTATAACTTCGGCTTGAACCGAACGCTGCATATCCGTTACTTCTTCAGGGCGTTCGTCAATTAAAAGCATAATCAATTTTACTTCGGGATGGTTACGCGTAATCGAGTTAGCCATTTTTTGCAATAGAACTGTTTTACCGCTTTTGGGTGGTGATACGATCAACCCTCTCTGCCCTTTACCAATTGGTGCAAGTAAGTCCATAATTCTCATTGAGTGCTCGCCCGGAGCAGATTCCAGCTTTAATCTTTTTATCGGATATAGAGGAGTAAGGTTATCAAATAATGTTCTTTCGCGAATATCTTCGGGATTTTGATCGTTGACGGCTTCTACTCTAAGAAGAGCAAAGAAGCGTTCACCTTCCTTTGGTGGTCTTACTTGTCCACTGACATAATCACCCGTCCTCAAGCTGAATCGCTTAATTTGGGAGGGGGATACATAAATATCATCCGGTGAAGGAAGATAATTATAATCGGCAGAACGAAGGAAACCATATCCATCGGCTAATACTTCAAGCACGCCTTTAGAAAAGGTTAGACCATCTTTTTGTGTTTGTGCTTCAAGAATTTTAAATATTAATTCTTGCTTGCGAAGATCACTGTAGCCTTGAAGATCGAGTACTTTTGCGATTTCATACAAGTCTACAATTTTTTTGGATTGAAGTTCAGAAATATCCATTGGCATGATTTAATTCCATGAATTGTTTGTAAAACGTTCTTATTGATGACTTTCAGGTCAATATGATAAGGGGTTAATTAATGATTTATTGTTTATTGAATTTGGTTGAAGAAATTCGAGGAACACTGAAAAATTACCTTTATACCCCTTAAATGTCAAGTTTTTTCTCCATTAATTTTGATTTTATTTCACCAAGGAGATAAATACTGCCTAATACTACTAAACATTTCTCTGCTTTCTCTAAAATAAATTCTTCTATGTATTGACTAGGAGCGGCGAGCACTTCAATATTTATGTTAAGTTCTTCGGCAATTTTCATAATTTGTTCAACGGTTGCGGCTCTTTCATAATTAAAACTCGTAACAAACATTTTATCAAAATTATTATCAAATTGTTTGAGCATTTCTTTAATGTTTTTGTCCTTCATAACTCCAAAAATTACTTCTCGTGATTTGTAGTTATCTTTTTCTACCTTAAACTCATTCAAAAAATTTGTAATCCCTTCTTCGTTATGAGAGGAATCTAAAATTACTCGAGGTGATTCGTTAAATACTTCATAACGACCTTGAATACCGCTGTTCTTAATTACATTTTTTATACCGCTGAAAATTGCCTGTGTGCTTTTAAGTTTCATGCAATTAATAATTGCAAAAATTGATAATGCAGCATTTTTTAATTGGTACTTCCCGAATAGAGGAGTTTTATATAGATGATAATTACTCTCACCGGTTTTTAAAATTACGTGATCCTCTTCTATTATTAAATTATCTTTCAAATTGTAAAACTCGGCATTAGCTGAAGCAGTTTTTTTCTGAATAACATCTTTTGCTGTTGGGTGAAGGATACCGATAAATGCTTTACCGCTGGATTTTATTATCTCACTTTTTTCATATGCAATTTCTTCAATCGAATTACCCAAGATATTCGTATGTTCCAAACTAATTGTAGTTATCACCGAGGCAACCGGATTTATAACATTTGTTGCATCTAATCTTCCTCCCAGTCCGGTTTCAATAACAGCATAATCAACATTATTATCCTTGAAATACTTAAAAGCCATTGCGGTTGTAAGTTCAAAAAATGTCGGTCCATTTTCATCTATATATTCATTTAATTCATTCATAAATTTCATAACATAAGCATCGTCAATCATAACACCGTTAATGCGGATTCTTTCATTAAATTTTACAAAATGAGGCGAAGTATATAATCCGACTTTGTAACCATCTTCTATAAGTATACTGCTTATAAATGAAGCGACACTCCCCTTTGCATTTGAGCCGGCAATGTGAAAACATTTTAATTCGTTTTGCGGATTACCCAAATAATTAAAAAGATGTTTGGGTTTTTCCAAACCGAGCTTGATACCAAATTGGTGCAGTGAAAATAATTTATTGAGGGATTCTTCTAAATTCATGACGGCAGCTTATATGAAGCAATAATTTCCGAGAGTGATGTAATTTCTCTTTGTTTACAATAATTTTTCAAGCCTTCAATAATTTCTATCCCGGCTTGCGGATTGATAAAATTAACTGTACCAATTTGAATAGCCGTTGCACCGGCAATCATAAATTCAACCGCATCTTTCCAATTCATTATACCACCGACACCGATAATCGGAATATCGACATTTCTACTTATCTCCAAAACTTTCGCAAGTGCAACAGGTTTTATTGCCGGTCCGGATAAGCCGCCTGTTACATTATATATTTTGGGTTTGCCTGTCCATATATCAAATGCAGTTCCAACCAATGTGTTAATTGCAGAAACAGCATCTGCACCCTCATCTTTTGCAACTTTTGCAAATTCAGAAATTCTTGCAACATTAGGTGATAATTTTATTATGATGGGTTTGCTTGTAACCGCACGAACTTTTTCCGTAATCTTCCCAACCGCTGTTAAATTATTTCCGAATTCAAGTCCACCTTCTTTTACATTTGGACATGAAACGTTTATTTCAAATCCTTTAATTTCTTCTTCTTTGTCTAATACTTTTGTGCATTCAATATATTCTTCTACTGTGCTGGCGGCAATATTGCATATAATTGTTGATTGAATCTCTTTTAGAAACGGAATTTTTTCTTTTATGAATACTTCCAAACCAACATTTGCTAACCCGATTGCATTCAACATACCGGATGCAGTTTCGACTATTCGCTGGGGTGGATTTCCTTTTCGCGGTTTAAGCGAAACGGATTTCGTAATTATTGCACCGATTTTACTTAAATCAGTGAATTGAGAAATTTCGTTTCCATATCCGACTGTGCCCGATGCAAGCAGAACAGGATTTTTTAACGTAAGATTTCCTAACTTGACTCGTAAATCAATTTCACTCATAACATAATTTCCTTTGAATCAAAAACCGGTCCATCTTTACATACTAAAAGATATTTATCTTCAGTTGATGAATGTAAGGGACAACCTTGACAAATTCCGAATCCACAAGCCATTGCACATTCTGTCGATAATTGACACTCAACATTATTTTGTCCGGCAAATATTTGAATTGCTTTCAACATCGGAGTCGGTCCGCAGGAAAAAATAATTGTACCGTCGGAAATTAAGGATTCTTTATTAGCTTCAAGTAAATCAAGGACAGTTCCTTTATAGCCTTCGCTTCCGTCATCAGTTGCAACCGATACATTTTTTAATCCATATTTAACTACATAGTCTTGATTTCTTCCACCTACTAATGATACAATTTCAACTTTATCACTGAGTTGTTTCGTAAGGAATGGGAAAGGAGCAACTCCCAATCCACCGGCAACAATTAGGGCTTTCTTAAAATCCTTATCATAATTAAATCCGTTTCCGAGTGGACCTAATACTTCAATAATATCACCGACTTTTTTTGTAGATAATATTTTTGTTCCTTCGCCATGAACATCAAACATAAAATAAATCGAATCGCCTTCGACATCACACACACTGAATGGTCTGCGTAACAGAGGAAAATCATTATCGCTTACTTTAATATTACAAAATTGACTGGGTTTAATTTGTGAAGCAATTATCGGTGCTTTTGCTTTTAACAAATAAATATTAGGCTGAAGTTTTTCTAAGGATTGGACAATAATTTTTTCGTTTACCAAGTTATACCTTTGGGAGGAGTAAGAATTTTCTTTACTTATTTATTTCCATTTTTTGAATTAAACAAATCTTGTTCGATAGCAGTAATTTTATCTAATCTTCTCTGATGTCTTCCTCCTGCAAATTCAGTATTCAGAAACACATCAACTATTGATTTGATTGTTTCTTCACCTAAAGATTTTGCACCTACACAGAGTACACAAGCATTATTATGCTCACGGGCAGATTTTGCAGAAAATTCATTGTAGCATGTTGCGGCACGTATTGTCGGAATTTTATTAATAACTATTGCAGAAGGAATACCGGTTGCGTCAAGCATTATTCCTCTTTCACACTCACTGTTTAATCTTTTCTTAGCAATATCTAATGCGAAGTCCGGGTAATCACATGAATCTTTGCTGTTTGTACCGACATCAATTACCTGGTAACCCTTTTCTTTCAAATAAGAAATTATTATTTGTTTCATCTCATACCCGGTATGATCCGAACCGATGGCAACTGTTTTTACATTGTTTGAATATGCAGTATTCGCTTGTGATGTAGAAGTATTACTTTTTTGTACAATTTTCATCTTCGAAGTACGAATTCGATCTAATGCGGAAGGAGTTAAAATTGTCTTTGAATCTACAACGATTTCCTTAATTCCTTGCTTCGATAATCGTATTATTTCGTTTTCAGTAATTAGTTTTTTCATACTAGGTTAATTCGGGTCTTTTGTTCATTCTAAGATAATCAACAACATGTTTTACATCTTGGGCATTATTTCTATGGCAAATCAATAATGCATCTTTAGTATTTATAACAAGCAAATGTTCAACACCGATAACTGCAGTGAATTTTTGAGGTGAAAAGACATAGGAACCATAAGTATTTTCAGTATAAACATCGCCGATCTTTACATTTCCTTCATCATCTTTGGGCATAATTTCATAGACAGCTTCCCACGAGCCAAGATCGCTCCAATCAAATTCACCTTTGGTAACGTAAACATTTTTTGAATGTTCTAATATACCATAATCAATAGAAATACTCTTCATCTGTCCGTAAACTTGAGTAACGGTATTTTCATAACTATCTGAATCAATTGATTGTTCAATTTCTAGTAATCCGCTGTGATGATCAGGCAAATGTTCAGCCATTTCATTTAGAATTGCATCAAGCCTCCAAACAAATATACCCGAATTCCATAAAAATCCACCATCGTCTAAAAATCTTCTTGCAGTTGCGATATTCGGCTTCTCGGCAAAAGTAAGAACTTTATAAATACCATTTTCTTTTTCAACATCATCAACTTGTATATAACCATAACCTGTTTCGGGATAGGACGGAGTAATACCGATCGTTACAAGTTTATTAGAGTTTTCTGCAAATTTTGCCGCTCGTAAAATAGTCTCATGAAATTTGGGGATATTATGAATAACATGATCGGCGGGAAGAACAATTGCAATTGCATTAGGGTTTCGTTTTTTGATTTGCATTGTTGCTAAACCAATGCATGGAGCAGTATTTTTTCCGAAAGGTTCATCAAGTATGTTTTCTTCGGGAATGTTATAAAGCTGTTCTCTTACCCTACTTTTTTGAAGTCGATTTGTAACAATAATAATATTCTCTTTTGGTACGATCCCATCCAAACGATTGACGGTATCTTGTATTAAAGTATTTTCCCCGATAATTCGTATCAGCTGTTTTGGTTTCATTCTTTTGCTTCTCGGCCAAAATCTGCTGCCAACACCACCTGCCATAATTATCGCAAATAAGTCCATTTTAATATCTCCCTTTCCTGGCATAAATATTTTTTCCGAATTTTTCAGCTTTATTAAGGTAAGTAGTAATATCAACATCTTTACGGCGCACAACAGCAACAATAACAATTAAACAGGCACGCATACTTTCAATAGTTTCTTTTACAGGGGTAAGTTCATTTTCTTTTATTAACGATAATGCATTGTAAATAATTCTATGCATATTTGTAATAATTTCAAACCCAACTTTTTCGGATAACTTTGTGTTGACTTCCATTAATTCATGATATTTATTTATCTCTTCACCTGTATAAGATAAGTTTTCTAATTTTTTAAAAAATAAATCCAGTTCCTTAACCGGTTTCATAATAGTTTTTTCAAAATCCTCAAAATCAATATCTTCCTCTTCCTTTATATCCTCCATAATTATCTTTTCTGTTATTGTCTCTTCTTTCTCAACGTGTAGATTTTCTTCATTATGGATTCTTATTTCATCTATATTAAGAGATTGTGTTTGTTTATCTCCTAACTTTACATTTATTGATTTGTTTGATATCTCGGCTAAAATACTTTTCATGTTTGGAGGAGTTACAATATCTAAAACATTACTAAGCTCACGAATCAAACCATGACTGTGTTCTTTGAATCTATCCGAAACTTTTAGGAAGTCAATTTTCGAAGCAGCAATAAACCTATAGACTTCATCCAATTTTATAGCAAGTTTTGATAGCGAGGTAATTTTTTTCATTTCGGTTATCTCGTTTTCAATACTTGAACATTTTGCAAGATGTTCTCTAAGAATAGCAACCGTTTCGATTTTTTCGGAGCTTAATCGAAGATTATTTGAAGC
>CAYLVF010000084.1:0-8834 GCA_964387045.1 uncultured Melioribacter sp.
GATACCCCTTATAAATATGGCGGAGTGGATCGAAATGGAATCGATTGTTCGGCTTTCACTAATCAAATATTCACAACATCGCTAGGGATTGAATTGCCAAGAACTGCAAGTGAACAATTTGGGGTTGGGGCTAAAATTTCAAATAAAGATAATTTGCAATTCGGAGATCTTGTTTTTTTTAATACAACGCGCCGTTCTTATCCGGGGCATGTCGGAATTTATCTCGGAGAAAATTTATTTGCACATGCAAGCCGTTCTTTAGGTGTAACCGTATCCTCGCTTAACAGCACTTACTATAGTAAAAGATTCGTAGGTGCCCGCCGAATTCAATAATTCTGCTTTAACCTAAATTGAATTTCTTCACATAATCGGTTAAATTTATCTGTTAAAAAATCTTTGGAGATTACATGGAATACAGAATTGAAACAGATACGATGGGCGAAGTTAAAGTTCCTTCTGACAAATATTACGGCGCCCAAACCGCCAGATCATTAATGAATTTTAAAATTGGGGGAGAAACTTTCCCGCGTGAAATTATTAGAGCATTAGGGGTTTTGAAGAAAGCAGCAGCCTTAATGAACACCGAACTTGGTATGTTGACGAAAGAAAAAGCTGATCTAATTGTTCGAGCAGCCGATGAAGTGATTGAAGGAAAACTTGATGAACATTTCCCGTTGGTTGTTTGGCAAACCGGCAGCGGAACACAAACTAACATGAATTCCAACGAAGTAATTGCAAATCGTGCGATCGAAATTTCCGGCGGAAAATTAGGCAGCAAAGCCCCGATTCATCCGAATGATGATGTGAACAAAGCACAATCATCAAACGATACCTTCCCAACAGCAATGCATATTGCGGCAGTCGAACAAATTACAAATCATCTTATCCCGAATGTTACTAAACTCAGAGACGCTCTCGCAGTAAAAGAAAAAGAGTTTAAGGATATTATTAAAATCGGAAGAACTCACTTGATGGATGCTGTACCATTAACATTGGGACAAGAATTTTCCGGATATGTTCAGCAATTAACTTATGGATTGGAAAGAATTGAAAGTTGTCTTCCAAGATTAAAAGAACTTGCATTAGGAGGTACTGCTGTTGGTACTGGGTTAAATACACACGAAAAATTCGCTGTTCTTTCAGCAAAGAAAATTTCTGAAATTACAGGTATCGAATTTAAAACGGCTCCAAACAAATTTGAAGCACTTGCCTCCCACGATGCAATTGTTGAAGCAAGCGGTGTGATGAAAACTTTAGCAGCATCACTTATGAAAATTGCAAATGATATAAGATGGTTGGGAAGCGGTCCGCGATGCGGAATCGGTGAAATTAATTTACCGGCAAACGAACCCGGCAGTTCAATTATGCCAGGTAAAGTTAATCCGACTCAATCAGAAGCAATGACAATGGTTTGCACTCAAGTGATGGGAAATGACGTTGCCGTTAACATTGGCGGGTTAAGCGGTAACTTCGAATTAAATGTTTTCAAACCGGTCATGATTTATAACCTGCTGCAATCAATACGATTACTCGGTGATGCATGTGACAGTTTTACCGAGCACTGTGTTGTTGGTATTGAAGCAAACAAAGTTAACATAGAAAAGCATTTGAGAAACTCTTTGATGTTAGTTACGGCTTTAAATCCGCATATCGGTTATGATAATGCTGCTAAGGTTGCTAAGAAAGCTTATAATGATAATTCTACTTTGAAAGAAGCTGTAGTGGAACTCGGTCTTTTAACATCAGAAGAATTTGACGAGAAAGTTAAACCGGAAAATATGATAGGACCAAAAAAAGGTTAACTTTCTGATGAGATGTAAAGTACCCGATAATCGACTTTGTTGTTGATTTAGTTTTACAATACTTAATGTGTTCTAAAGAATCATCATCAAAAAATTATAGCACAGATTATAATTAAGCTTTATTGCGAAATAATCTGTGCTGATTTTTAAATATACTTCTAACTAATAAAAACTAATTTGCTCGAAACAATTCTAAATATTTATTTGGTTATTGAAAACGATTTGGTTACCGCTTTTAGAGCTAAAGCTTATCAACTAACAGGGAGTGATGAAGAGAAGATTGATTTCTTAAAAAGAAATGCTAAACAAGATTTTAACTCAGCTCTTTTATTTGAATCACCTGTTGATAAGTATGGAAGATTTATGTCGTACAAGAGATTTGCAAAATTAGAAAAACAAGGAATGCATTACCGATTGTTTGAAGAAATATTTTCGGAATTTGATGTACCCGATAAACCGTTGGTTTGCGTTACACCTATCGTTGACGGTGAATTTTACGGCGAAGAATTTTAACACGGAGTTATAATGAACAAACACGAATTAGACAACTTATCAATCAAT
Organism: uncultured Melioribacter sp.; assembly: GCA_964387045.1. GTDB lineage: Bacteria > Bacteroidota > Ignavibacteria > Ignavibacteriales > Melioribacteraceae > SURF-28. The sequence goes on from CAYLVF010000084.1 coordinate 2,364, forward strand.
ACTATTAGGTTTTTAGCAGTTGATGCTATTCAAAAAGCAAACTCGGGTCATCCCGGTATGCCGATGGGATGCGCACCCCTTGCTTATATTCTATTTGCCGAAGTTATGAACCATAATCCTAAGAATGCAAAATGGTACAACCGAGATAGATTTGTACTTTCTGCCGGACATGGCAGTATGCTGCTATATGGGTTACTTCACCTATCGGGTTACAAAGTATCGTTAGATGAATTGAAAAACTTCAGGCAATACAAAAGCATTACGCCCGGTCATCCTGAATTTGGTTTAGCCGATGGTGTTGAAACTACTACCGGTCCTTTAGGTCAAGGATTTGCTAATGCTTGTGGAATGGCATTAGCAAATAAATTCATGTCGGCAAAATTTAATAAAGACGATATCCAAATAATTGATAACTGGGTTTATGCAATTGCCGGTGATGGTGATTTAATGGAAGGTGTTTCACACGAAGCGGCAAGTTTCGCCGGGCATAATAAACTAGGTAAGTTGATTGTGTTTTATGATAACAATAAAATTACAATTGACGGAAGCACAGAACTCTCAATGTCGGATGATGCAAGAAAAAGATTTGAAAGTTACGGCTGGGCTGTTTCACAAATCAATGATGTAAATAATTTAGAAGAAGTTAGAGCCGCAATCAAAAAAGCTAAAGAGAATACAACTCAGCCTCATCTGGTTATTACAAATACAACCATAGGTTACGGCAGCCCGAATAAACAAGGAACATCTTCTGTACATGGAGCACCTTTAGGAGAAGCAGAAGTTAAATTGACAAAAGAAAATCTGAATTTCCCGTCCGATAAATCTTTCTATATACCTGATGAAGTGAAAGAAAACTTTTCTTCACTAAAAGAAATCGGGAAGAAGAAAGAGGATGAATGGAATTTACTTTTCAAAAAATATCTAGAGAAATATCATGATGATGCCGAACTGTTATCATCCTTAATTAATGATAAAGTTGATACAGCCTGGGAAAAACATCTTCATAAATTTGAAAATTATGGAGAGAAAATTGCTACCAGAAGTGCTTCAAATAAAGTGATAAATAGTTTTGCAAAATTCTTCCCGGCAATGTTGAGCGGTTCTGCTGATTTGGATGCTTCGACTTTAACAGATATTAAAGATGAAAAGAAATTTTCAAATGAAAATCCAACCGGGAGAAATATTGCCTACGGAATTAGAGAACACGGAATGGGTTCGATTATGAATGGTGTTTCACTCTATGGGGGGCTAAGAGCCGTAGGAAGTACATTTTTAATATTTTCCGAATATATGCGCCCGCCTATTCGACTTGCCGCATTGATGGAGATAAATCCAATTTATGTTTTTACTCATGATAGTGTTGGCTTAGGTGAAGACGGTCCAACTCACCAACCTGTTGAACAATTAGCTTCGCTGCGTGCTATTCCTCATCTTGTTGTATTGAGACCTTCCGATGCCAACGAAGTAACCGAAGCGTGGCGAATTGCATTAAAGGAAAAGAAAAGACCTGTTGCAATTGCTTTAACAAGACAGAAAATAAGTATAATCGATAGAACAAAATATGCTTCGGCTGATGATACAGATAAAGGTGCATATATAATAAAAGATTGTGCTGGAACTCCTGAATTAATTCTAATCGCGACCGGTTCCGAAGTAGAAATTGCTCTTGACTCAGCGGAAAAACTTGAATCCGATGGAATTAAAACACGAGTTGTTAGTATGCCATCTTGGGAATTGTTTGATGAACAAAGTGATAACTATAAAGAATCTATACTACCAGAATCAGTTAAGAATAGAATTTCAATTGAAGCCGGTGTTGGTCAAGGTTGGCAGAAGTATGTCGGTGATGCAGGCAAAATTATTTCTATAGAAGGCTTTGGTATCTCCGCACCTTATGAACAGATATATGAACACTTTGGTTTAACGGTTGAGAATATTGTAAAATAAGCCAAGAGTCTGACGAAGAGTTGAACTATAATAAATATTTTACGAGGACAAAACCACCTATAAGTAAAACTGTAAAAAGTATCGCAAGCCAGTTGAAATATTTGTCGATAAAACTTTTTATTTGCGGCCCGAATCTCCAAATTAAATAAGCAACCAAAAAGAATCGGGCTGCTCTGCTTATTATCGAAGCGATAACGAACATTGCTAAATTTATTTCAAACGCACCAGCCGAAATTGTAAAAACTTTATATGGGATTGGAGTAAAACCGGCAGTAAATATTATCCAAAAATTCCACTCGTCATATAAATTTTGAACGTTATAAAAAATTTCTTGAGTAAAACCCGGTATGTTATTAAAGAAGAAAAGAGCAACTGCAGAAAAACTTCCATCGAATCCCCACCAAATAAAATAACCAATCGCATAACCCAATAAAGCACCCGTTACTGATCCGATAGTTGTATTGATCGCAAATTTGAAGGATTTACTTTTAGCACCAAGAGCTAAAGCTATTAATAATGCATCCGGGGGAATCGGAAAGAAAGAAGCTTCTGCAAATGCCAATATAAATAAAGCCATCGGACCATAAGGAGTATCAGCCCAGTGCAGCACCCAGTCATATATTTTTCGGATAAATTTCATCAGCAAGAATTATGAAGCGCAATAATACTAAAAAATTACTGTTAAACGAAGAAAAAATGCCGGCTGAACTTGAAGCATTTTTGACGTGATTTTATTGCTATTTTTACCTGCCTAAGTTAAATTGAGACCTAACAATAGAGGAGCATGGAATGCCAATTTACAAAGACTTCAAAACAATACCTCAACTATTCTTTCAGATCACCAAAGAATTTGGTATAGGGAAAGAGAGACCTGTTCTCAAATATAAATACGATACTGAATATTCGAGCATCACATACGATGAGTTGTTTAGTACAACTGAAAGATTTGCAAATGGGTTAGCATCTTTTAGAGTTAAAAGAGGAGATAAAGTTGCAATCATTGCAGAGAATAGACCGGAGTGGGTTTATTCTGATATGGCAATATTAGGTCTCGGTGCGATTGATGTTCCCCTCTATCCGATTTCTACTTCAGAAACAATCGAATTTATACTTAACAATTCAGAATCGGTTGGTATTGTTGTATCAAACAAATTTCAACTGAACAAGGTGCTTAAAATCCGGGATAAGTGTAAATCACTCCAATTTATAGTTGTAATGAATAATGAAGATGTAACCGAAGACCGGGGTGTTTATTCTTTTGAAAGTGTTTTAAAGAAAGGTGATAATTTCAAAAGGGAGAATCCTACTCATTTTGAAGAAAGTGCTAACTTATGCAATGAAAATGATCTCTGCACAATTATATATACATCGGGAACCACGGGCGAACCTAAAGGTGTGATGCTGACTCATAAAAATATTGTATCGAATGTAAAAGCAGCGCATGAAATTTTTCACATAGATGAAAATGATATTTTCCTTTCATTCCTTCCGCTTTGCCACATCTTTGAAAGAATGGCAGGATATTATACGGCTTTCTCATGCGGCGGTATGATTTGCTATGCCGAAAGTATAGAAAAAGTTGCACAAAATATGACCGAAATTAAACCGACAATTATGACGGCAGTTCCAAGACTTTTCGAAAGAATTTACAGTAGAATTAAACGTAATGTTGAATCGCAGCCACCGAAAAAGCAAAAAATATTCAACTGGGCTTTAGGAGTTGGTCGTGCTTATATGGATGCAAAAAAGAGCCGCGATGGAGTTCCAATCGGATTATCAATTAAACGTGCTTTAGCCGATAAACTCGTTTTCAAAAAATTACGTGCTAGAACCGGAGGCAACCTACGTTTCTTTATTTCCGGCGGAGCCGCTTTAGCTAGAGACCTCGGTTTATTTTTTGAATCCGTCGGGCTACTGGTTATTGAAGGATACGGTTTAACGGAATCTTCGCCTGTTATATCAGCAAACAGATTAAATGATTATAAGTTCGGATCGGTCGGTAAACCTATGCCCGGTGTAGAAGTTAAAATTGCTCAAGATGGTGAAATTCTCGCGTCCGGTCCAAATATTATGCAGGGTTATTATAAAAACAAAAAAGAAACCGAAGAAACATTGAAAGACGGCTGGCTTCATACTGGTGATATTGGTGTATTTGATGCGGAAGGATTTTTAATAATTACCGATCGTAAAAAGCATCTCTTCAAAACTTCCGGCGGGAAATATATTGCGCCTACACCAATTGAAAATATGTTTTTGGCAAGCAAATATATTGATCAATTTGTTCTAATTGGGGATAGAAGAATGTTCTTAAGTGCTCTTATTGTCCCGGATTTCGAAGCCTTAAAAGAATATGCCGACGCAAATAGAATTCAATATAAAGACCCGATGGAACTTGTTGAGAAAAAACAAATTTATGAACTACTTGAAAAAGAACTCGGTCAATTTCAAAAAAATCTGGCAAACTTCGAACGTGTTCGTAAATTCAAAGTCCTTGAAAAACCTTTCTCTATCGAAGGTGGTGAAATGACACCCTCACTTAAGATTAAAAGAAAAGTTGTTGAAGAACGTTATTCTCACTTAATCGAAGAGATGTATAAGGGGTTGGAGGGGTAAATTTTGGTATTGGGTAATATATTTTATACCTTTAAAAAGCCGTTCATATTAATGAGCGGTTTTTTTTTGAATAAAGAAAGGAAATAATATGAGCGAAGTAAAAATTGGTGATAAGGTAAAAGTACATTATACCGGAAGATTAAATGATGGTTCTGAATTTGATTCATCTAAAGACCGTGAACCGTTGGAATTTGAAGTCGGGAGTCAGCAAGTCATTTCCGGTTTTGAAAATTCAGTTATTGGGTTAAAAGCGGGTGAATCGGTTACTGTAAATATTCCGGCAGATGAAGCATATGGACCCCGAATTGATGAAATGGTTCTTCAAATTGATAAAGATAAACTTCCCCCCGATTTCAACCCGGAACTCGGTCAAAAATTCCAACTTCCGCAGGAAAACGGGCAGAATGTTATTGTAACCGTTACCGATATTACGGAAACACAAATTGAGTTGGATGCTAACCATACTCTAGCTGGGAAAGACCTTACATTCGATATCAAATTAGTTGAAATCTCATAAAATAATTAAATAAATCCCGGTTAAAAGCCGGGATTTATAGCCCCATCAAAATCTACTTTCTTAAATTTTTCTTATATTTACAACTTATCAAAAATGGCTATACAGTGAAAAAAGAAAAGATTTTAGTTACTTCGGCACTTCCGTATGCTAATGGTCCAATTCATTTAGGTCACCTTAGCGGGGCTTATCTGCCTGCCGATATTTATGTCAGATATCATCGATCTAAGGGGAGTGATATAATTTATATTTGCGGTTCGGATGAACATGGTGTACCAATTACTATTTCTGCAGACAAAGAGAAAATAAAACCTCAAGAAATTATCGATCGTTATCATAATATTAATAAAGATGCTTTCGAAAAATTCGGTATGTCTTTCGATATTTATTCTCGGACTTCGTTAGAAACTCATCATGAAAATGCTCAAAAATTCTTCAAAGTATTTTATGAACAAAATCTACTAATAGAGAAAAAAACTTTTCAATTTTATGATGAAAAAGCAAAAATGTTTTTACCGGATAGATATGTTGAAGGAACCTGTCCAAAATGCGGTTACGAAGAAGCAAGAAGCGATGAATGTGAAAGCTGCGGTTCACTCTATGATCCATCCGAGTTGAAAAATCCCAAAAGTAAAGTAACCGGTGAAACACCCAAGTTAAAAGAAACTTCACATTGGTATTTTCCATTAGGCAAATTTCAAGATCGAATTGAAAAGTATGTTGACGAGATGCACGCTAAATATAAATGGAAAGATAATGTTCTTAAATATTGTAAAGGATGGTTCAAAGAAGGGTTAGGCGATAGAGCAATTACCCGTGATCTTGATTGGGGGGTGAAAGTTCCTTTAGATGGAGCAGAGGGGAAAGTAATTTATGTTTGGTTTGAGGCTGTTCTTGGTTATATCTCTGCAACAATTGAATTATCAAAACAAAAAGGCGAGCCCAACTTTTGGCGAAAATATTGGCAGGATCAACAAACAAAGTATGTTGCTTTTATTGGGAAAGATAATATTGTCTTCCATACAATTATTTTCCAGGCAATACTTATGGCTTGGAATGATGTAAACGATGATAAATTTATTTTACCTCAGAATGTACCGGCAAACGAATTTCTAAATTTTGAAGGAAAGAAATTTTCAAAATCTCGCGGGTGGGGCATTGATGTTATTGATTTCTTAAACCTCTTTCCGGCAGATCCTCTTCGCTACACTCTTGCTTCAAACTTACCGGAAAATAAAGACACAGATTTTTACTGGAAAGAATTTCAATCAAAAAATAATGATGAACTAGCGGATATACTCGGTAATTTTATTAACCGGACGTTCACTTTTGTTCATAAGAATTTTGATGCTGAAGTCCCTGCTAGAGAAAGATTAGAACAGATAGATAACGAAATG
>CAYLVF010000085.1:0-8831 GCA_964387045.1 uncultured Melioribacter sp.
AATTGGATGGATATTAATATAATGATTTTAGATTGAAAAAATCACTTTGCCAGAATCATTTTCATGACTTCAAGTTCGTCGCCGGATTTTATCTCGCAAAGATAAATACCCGACGGGAGATTTGATCCGTCAAAATGAAATAGATGAGTTCCGGTTCCTAGAGGACCTTTATGCAGAATAGCAACTTCTTTTCCAACAATGTCATAGACTAAAACATCAAATTCATATGCACGTTTTACATCAATTGAGATTGTTGTAATAGGATTAAACGGATTGGGAAAATTCTGTTCCAGTATAAAATGCTTTACTTTGCCGCGTCCAACTTTTGCTTCGGCAGAGTAAATGAATGTATCGTCTTCGTTTATTTGTTTTACACGATAATAAATAATTTGATTGTTGGTGTAGTCATAATCTGTTGCGCTGTAAAATGATTTTCTTTTATCGGTTACCCGGATGGATGAGACAAATTCAAATTGCTCCAAATCGTATGACTTCTCAACAGTTAAACCCTTTGCGTGAGCGAGATCATTTACCTGCCAGCTTAATTGATAGCTTTGACCAAATAGAGAAACGGTTAAAATTGGAGCTTTTGAAAAAATTGGAGCAGTAGATCTCACTAATTTTGATGAGCCGGTAATCTCAATTTCATCGGATAAAATTTCCGAGTCGAAATTGTTTTCAAAAATTACCGACGAACTATCCGCAGAATACCTATTAAAATTTTTATTCGATAATGCCAATCTCTCATGATTACCAAATGACCAAACTTTCAGTCTGTCAAAATATCTATTACTTTCTCGTGAATTATTTGATAGAAGGACGCTAAATTCACTCTTGTTAATGAGTGAGCGAATTATTCCTTCATAAAATAGATTATCATTTAAATAATATTGAATTCTACCGGAGTAAGTGTCAAACTTTATCAAAAAATAATTCCAACTTGCACGGTCAACAAAAATTTCTTTAAAAAACTCGGCATCGAAAAAATTTGGTGTTGTTAAGTAACCAAAATCAGAAATTGAAATTTTTGTTATTTCATTTTGGTTTTCATCAAATATATTAAACACTTCGGAGTGATTCCCTTGTAAGAGTGACCAAAATTCGATGAGTGCAATTTTAGGATCTTTTCCATCTAACGAAAAATCGAATTTCATTTCCGAACCGTTACCGAGCTCCAGACTTCTGCCCGCCGCGGCTGATTGCTTGTAAATATTAACGTTTTTTATTTGTCCGGATGATCTTTCTTCTTCTAGTATATTCTTTTGTGTTGTTATAAAATATTGCAGAGTCTCTTCCCTTGCAGAGGTTAACTGAAGATTAACTTGCACTACTCTGCCCTCTATCGATGTAAGATCACCGGAATCTATTTTATAAACTTTATCTAGTATACTTTCGGTATCCGTTCTATAGAAACGCATTTGTTTCTGAAGATTTCTACTCTTAAGTTCAACAGATTTTAATGATCCAATGGAATTTACATGGAGATATAGTTCGACCGACTTTATATCTGATGGAAGGGTTAGCTTTAATGAAACAGTAAAATTCTCCCCTCTCAATACAAATTGGGGGGATGAAATACTGTTAATCTTTATGCTGTCACTGCCATAAATATTAACGTAAAGAAGAAAAGATAATAACAATATATAAACAACATTTCTCATACTTTCGATTTTTGTAAATCTCTTCAGAATACAATTCTATCTTACTTAAAATTCCTCAAATAATCCAATCTATCTTGAAGTTGTTCAACAGGTACTAAAAGTTTATCTTTTCCATAAATTGCATCTTGTCTGTTGGTATATACAAGTTCATAATCTTTGCTCATAACAATAGCTTCTTCGGGACATACTTCTTCACAAAATCCGCAGAATATGCATCGAATCATATTTATTTCAAATTTTTCAGGATATCGTTCTTTTTCACGGTCGGTTTCTGCTGCTTGAACTTCAATTGCTAAAGCCGGGCAAACACGCGAACATAATCCACATGCAACACATCTCTCGCCGGTTCCCGGTTCTTCAACCAGAACGGGTCTACCACGATAAGATGCGGGGGGATCAAATTTCACTTCAGGATACTGCATTGTTACTCTTGGTCTGAGCATATTTTTCAGTGTTAGAGCCATCCCTTTAGCAATTTCGGGGATATACAATTTCTCTAATATGTTTAAGTCATTTTTTCTTCTTTTTACTGCCATTTCAAGATTCCTTTTTCAGCATTAAATATTGAATAACATAATAAGAACCGCAACCCAAACAACGTTAAGCAGAGCTAACGGGAACATAACTTTCCAACCTAACGACATAAGTTGATCGTATCTGAATCGCGGGATGCTCCATCTAACCCAAATAAAGAAAAATAATACAGCTCCCATCTTCACAAAAAATGAGCCGATTTGTATAAGTACAGTGAGAGTTTCACCTAATCCCAATTTATCAATATAAGGAACTTGCCAGCCTCCGAGATACAACGTTACAATTAATGCGCTAGCAATAATCATATTTGCATATTCGGCTAGAAAGAAAGATGCGAATTTCATACTGCTGTACTCGGTATGATAACCACCGACCAATTCAGGTTCGGCTTCGGGTAAATCAAATGGGAGACGATTCGTCTCTGCAAATGCAGAAATAGTAAATGTAATAAACCCGATTGGCTGCAGAATTGCATTCCACATCCAGCCGTATTGTGATTCAACTATTACTATTGGGCTGAGAGAACCGGCAACCAAAACAACTCCCGCAATTGAGAACCCCATCGAAACTTCATAAGAAATCATTTGTGCCGAAGCCCGAATACCACCAAGTAAAGAATATTTACTTCCGGAAGACCAGCCAGCCAAAGTTATTCCGTAAACGCCTAATGATGTCAACGCTAATACATATAAAATACCGATGTTGACATCGGCAACTGCGAGCGGAATATCATATCCGAATATAGTTACGTTAGGTCCGATCGGGATTACAGCATAAGTTGAAAATGCTATAAACAAAGCGATAAACGGTGCAAGGGTATGAATAGATTTAATCGATGCTGATGGAACAATGTCTTCCTTTAATAGAAGTTTTCCTACATCTGCAAAAGGCTGCAGGGCACCACGCCAACCAACTCTGTTTGGACCGATCCGATTCTGAGTCCATGCACTAATTTTTCTTTCAAAATAAACGAGATAAGAAACCGTTAACAGTAAGACACTAACGATTATAACTATTCTTATCATAGTTATTATTGTAATTTCAAGAAGCGTCATTTTTATTCCAATTTAGGTTAAAACCGTTTCTTTAACTTTTTTAAAGCTTTCTAACTGAACACCTTTTTCACCGATAAGATCATAATCCAACCCGGCAAATTCTTTGTTAAATTCTACTAAATCATCAAAAATATCTTCAGCCATTTGGTAATTCATTTTACCTCCTAGCTTTTGAGATAATAAAGAAAGTAACTGCCAGCTTGGTTTAGCGTTCACTCTTTTACCGCTTGCCCAACTGTCATATCTAGTACCGAACTTATCAAGTCTGCTCATCGACATTCCATCAAGAGAACGTTCCATTTCTTGAGTTACAACCGCCGGTTTAATTCTCTGAACCCGTCCTTCAAAATTAACAAAAGTCCCGTTCTTTTCGGCATAAGCGGAAGCCGGCAAGACTATATTAGCTAGACTAGTTGTTTCGTTTTCATTTACAGCAAGAACAACAAGACATTCTAATTTATTCAAAGCATTCTTATAATCATCTGAAATTGCTGCAGGGTTATCTTCCATAACAAAAAGAGCTTTTATATTTCCTTTCTTTATCTCAGAAAAGATAGCATCTAATTTCAACCCGTTATTACCCGGTTTAATACCTGTATTTTCGGCTCCCCAACTGTTCGGTGTTTTGTCTGCTCTAACTAAAATATCATCACAATCATTTTCATCGGTGTATCTAATAAAATCTATATGGTTTGCGGAGAAATTTTCCCTAGCAAATTTTGCAAGAGCGAAGTTATCTTCGCAAGTTGCGAACGCGGAACCAATAAACGCAATTTGATTTGCTTTGTATTTCTGTAAAACTTGAGCGGCTTTATATATCCCTTCGTCAATAGAAACTTTTTTGGTTTCGTCATTCTCACGAATCAGAGCACCATCAATTCTACTTTCGGCATTTACAAATTTGAAAGTATTAAGGCGACCCCGATCGCACATCCAGAAATCATTAACTTCAAGATTTTCGCGTGGTGTTAAACGAAGTATTTCATTATTGCGAACCCACATATCAATATTACATCCTCGTGCGCAGCCGGGACAAATTGTTTTAGTTTCCGACATATCCCAGACACGGGCTTTGAATCTGAAATCTCTGCTGGTTAATGCACCAACGGGACAAATATCAACCGTGTTTAATGTATAAGGATTATCAAATTCTTCACCGGGGAAAGTTTTGATTGTAACTCTATCTCCTCTTTGAACGAAAGTAAGTTGGTTTGCTTTTGCAATTTCGTCGGAGAAACGAATACAACGTGAACACGAGATACAGCGGTCACCATCAAACATAATTCTTGGACCGAGAGTTACACGTTTTTCTTTTCTATTTTTTATTTCATCAAAACGGCTTTCGCCGTAACCATGATGGAAGGCATAATCTTGTAATTTACATTCACCGGCTTCGTCGCAAATCGGGCAGTCTAAAGGATGATTAATAAGAAGAAATTCCATTACCGCATTTCTCGCTTCCAAAGTTTTATCTGATTGAGTATGCACAACCATTCCCTCGGCGGCAAGTGTAGAACATGCAATTACAAGTTTGGGCATCTTTTCAATTTCCACCAAACAAACGCGGCAGTTACCCGAAACCGATAAACTAGGATGCCAGCAATAGTGCGGGATTTCAATTCCGTTATCCCTTGCCACTTCAATTACAGTTTGACCTTGTTTAAATTCAATTTCGTGTCCGTTAATTAAAAGCTTTGGCATTTGCTTTCCTTTTGTTTTTATGCTGCCGAGTAAAGTAAAATATTTTTTGAACTGATAACTACTTTATTCATCGAATTTTCATTCAAAAGCTCGTTAGAGATTTCCAATATATCATTTGTGGTAATGCTGTCAATTTCCAATATAGTATCATTTAACGATTTTACTTTGTTGAAATATATCATCGAGTTTGCCAGTCTTATCATCCTGTTGGTAGTACTTTCCAGGCTCATGTAAATACTTCCTTTGAAGTATTCTTTAGCTTTGCTTAATTCTTTTTTACTGATTTTTTTTGTTCGTAATTTTTTGAATTCGCTTTCTATAATATCAACTGCTTTGTTAATCATCTTATCGCTTGTTGATAGATAGACGCCAAAAGTTGAAATATCAAAAAACGAATTTAAGAAACTATTGACCTGATAAGCAATTCCGTTTTTCTCGCGGATTGATTGAAACAATCTTGAACTACTCCCTTCACCTAATAAATGAGAAAGTAAACTGACCTTCACTCTTTTTTTGTCATTATAACCGTAAGTCGGTTTCCCAATAATAAAATGTGATTGTTGAATCTCTTTGAAAACATGTAAATCTTGGGTGTTATTCAACCGGACTTCGTTTCTTCTTCTTTTATCTTTACCCAAATCTTTAGTAAAATATTTTTCGGCATACTCAACTAAGTTTTCATGTTGAACAGCACCTGAAGCAACAATAAAAAGATTATCGAAAGTATAATGTTCGTTTATAAAGTTAAATAAGTCATGGCGTTTAAATGCTAGTATATTTTTCTCTGTACCAATTATTGGTCTGCTTAAATCATTACCCTCAAAAAGCAGTGATTCAAATTTATCGAAGATCAATTCTTCGGGATTGTCTTCTATATCGTTTAGTTCGTCAACAATAACGCCGGCTTCTTTTTTTATTTCGGAATTTTTGAACGAAGGATTTTGGATCATATCCGCCAAAACTTCAAAAGTTTTTTCAATATGACGAGATAAACCCCTGCCGTAATAACAGGTGTGTTCTTTTGAAGTAAATGCATTTAAGTAACCGCCAAGTGATTCGATTTCATCGGCAATTTTTGACGCACTACGATTGGTAGTTCCCTTAAAGAGCATATGCTCAATGAAATGACTGATACCGTTGTTTTTATCATTTTCATCACGGGTACCAACATTAAACCAAAAACCCAAAGAAAATGATTTTACATAAGGAAGCGTTTCACTAATGATTCTCATTCCGCTAGGAAGAATTGTGATTTTATGATTCTGCAAAATATCCGGTTTCTTTTATTCTAAATTAGTGTTCAAATATAGATAAATGAGTTACTGTTATCAAGGTTAGAGTTATCCGAGATTTTTCTTTAACCACCCATTTATATATTTATAACATTTTACTAAAATAGTGTTTGTATTAGAAGTCCGATATTCAAAAACTAAGAATCTTTTACAGAGTATAATTTTACGAGTTTTTCCTTTCATTTCATTATTTTACAATGCAAATTTACTTTTGAATTTTTATTGAAATTTTCGGAGAACAAATGACCGGCAAAAATGATGTGAATAAGTTTTCCACATTACCGGTGTTTTTTACTGCAGTTTCCACAATACTTGGTGCAATTCTATTTTTGCGATTTGGATTTGCAGTCGGTACGCTTGGATTTTTTGGTGTAGTATTAATAATTATTGCATTCTATATAATAGCATTTACAGAAGCGTTTTCTCCTTTGTTTGATTTGGCTAAATCGACTTACGGAATAGATTTGCCGAGACAAGTTGTGAGTGTCCCCAGCATGATAATCCTAGGTTTGGTAATAATAACAAAGGGGGCTAATCTTGGTATCAAGGCACTCTATTTTGTTGTGGGGATTTTAGCTCTTTCACTTATTGCATTTTTCCTTGGTTCAACTGATTATGCGGAAACACAAAATGCTGGTTTGTTTGAAAGAACGTTCAGAAATTCTCAAGATTTCTTTATTGTTTTCGCTATTATATTCCCGGCATTTACAGGAATGACAGCCGGTGTCGGCTTGTCCGGTGATTTAAAAGACCCAAAAAAATCTATTCCTCTTGGTACAATTTCAGCTACAATTTTAGGAATGATAATCTACTTTTTTATAATCTGGAAACTCTCCGGTTCTGCCAGCCCGGAAGATTTGGTAAGCAATCAATTAATTATGTCGGAAATTGCTCTATACGGTTGGATATTGATTCCGGTTGGATTAGCTGCATCAACTTTATCGAGTGCACTTGGTTCTATTTTAGTTGCACCGCGTACTCTTCAAGCAATCGGAATGGATCAATCATTTCCAATACGTTCTCTTAATTGGATTGTATCGCGTGGAAAAGGTTCTCTTAATGAACCAAGAAATGCTTCGGTAATTACATTTGTTATTGCCCTGGTTTTTGTCAGCTTAGGAGATGTTGATGCCGTTGCCTCGATCATTTCAATGTTCTTCATGGTAACATACGGTTCAATTTGTTTGATTTCATTTTTACATCATTTTGGTTCAGACCCATCATACAGACCTACTTTCCGTTCACGCTGGTATTTCTCGGTAATTGGTTTTGTGCTTTGTGTTTGGCTGATGTTTCAGATGAGCCCGACTTATGCTTTTTTATCAATTACAGCTATGGTGATGTTATATATAGGAGTGAACTCATATCATAAAGATCGTATGGGTTTAGAATCAATTTTTCTCGGTGCAATTTTTCAATTGAGCAGAAATCTTCAGGTGTATTTGCAAAAATCAAAAAAATTACGTGAAACATGGCGACCCTCTGCAATCTGTATTTCTAAATCATCCTTTGAACGCGAAAAAGCTTTTGAACTTTTAAGTTGGATTTCATACCGGCATGGTTTCGGTACATATCTCCATTTAATAGATGGGTATTATTCCAAAAAATCGAAACAAGAAGCAATTCGCATACAGGAAGATTTAGTGAGGCGGGCAAAAAAAATTCGCGGCAATATGATAGTAGATACTATTATTTCTCCGTCTTACACTTCGGCAATTGCTCAGGCTTTGCAGCTACCAAACGCGTCCGGTATGGAAAGCAACATGATCATTTTCGAATTTGATAAAAAAGACCCGGTCGATCTTGATCAAATAACAGATAACATTTCATTAACCCAAGCCGGTGATTATGATGTTTGTGTTCTCGGCTGTTCAAATAAAACATTAAGACCTGAAAACGGTATTCATGTTTGGATAAAAGGATTGAACGACGAGAATGCAAACCTGATGATATTAATTAGTTATATAATCTTAGGGCACCCCGATTGGCATAAGAGTTATATAAAAATTTACAGCATTTGTAATGAAGGCGAAGTTCAAGTAACTAAAGATCAGCTTAATGAAATAGTTCTTTCAGGCAGACTTCCCATCACTGAAAAAAATATTGAAGTAATAGAAAAGAAAGAAGGTGTAAGTTCACAATCTCTTGTAAACGAAAAATCGAGCGGTGCAGCATTAACAATAATCGGTTTCCGTGAAGAAAGATTAAAACACGAAGGTGCGGAAATTTTCTTAGGTTATGATCACGTTGGTGATATTCTTTTTGTTGATGCGATAAGTAAAAAGGTTATTGAGTGAAAAACCCCTGGATTTTCCATCTTAAATACAGAAGCATTCAACTTTGGCTAACAAAATTATTCTGAAAAATCCCGGGGTTTTCAGTAAATCACACTTTTATTTTAACAACAATCTTATGCACTTCTTCTTTCTCACCGACTTTTAATCCCGGTTTATGCGCATCATCCGGAAAGAAAATTGCAAACTCTCCTTCATTGATTAAAACATAATCCCCTTCACCGGAAAGTAATTCATAATCATTTTCTTCATCATAATCTTGGAATTCGTCAAGATAATCTATTAAAACAAATC
>CAYLVF010000086.1:0-8778 GCA_964387045.1 uncultured Melioribacter sp.
TTCCATCAAAAACCCAAACGAAATTTCTTGTTATTCTTTCCTCTTAAAGATGGGGAGTTCTTCTATTATCGGAATGGACAGCTTATAGTAAACGAAAAGTATTGGCGCGATCAAGCAGAATCAAATTTTAACTTTGAAGTCGATATCTATCGTAGTTTCCGCACAGGCAATCAACACGAAATGATGAAAATGTTCCTCTATTTTGGTCATGAGATACCTGAGCTTGGCGGTTTAGGTTATGATGCATCCTATCCCAATCGTGAATTCACTGTTCATAATCTTGCGAGAGGATTGAAAGAATTCGCTGGTGATTCAACAAGATTTGATCTGATGATTCTTTCTACCTGTTATGGAGGCACACCTTATACTGTCGGAACACTTGGACCTTATGCGAGATATATAATAGCTTCACCTGAGAACCTTCACTTATCTTATTTCGATCTCAATATCTTTGAGCAGTTGGATTTCAATTTGCGAGATAGAGATATTTATACCTTTGCAAAGAAATTTGCTTACCAAGCATTTGAACGATTATCCAATGAAGTCCAAACAGAGGTAAGCGTTGCAGTTTATAATGTGGATCGTACACAGAATTTTTTAGACTCAGTCCATAATATTTATGAAAATTCTTTGATTACTTTAAGAGGAGAAACACGGAGTTCGCCTGAAACAGTAGAACGTTGCGATTGTGTCGATTTGCTTGAGTATGCATCACCAACAATAAGTGATGGAGTAGATTTATTTTACCGACCGGCACGTTTCGGGCGATTAAAACACAAAGAAAAACACTCCGGATGGCAGTGCTGGAAAAAAATAGAATAATCATTTTCAGAGTTCATAATGATTTAGCAAGACAGAAGATTATTAGCAATTGTTGTCTAAAGTCATAATAGTTACTAACCGCAATAGCATACACTTCAATACCTTCCGCAAACTAATTAAATCTAACAGATATACTTGTTTATCCAAAGGATGTAGTTCCTTTTTCATCCGAAAGGATGATTGAATTTTTCTCCATGAATACTGATTATATGCTCAAATAAAAATTCACACTAAAAGAGACAAGGTTTATTCAGATTCAGGAGGACTAAATGAATATCCTAATGGTATATCCGATGTATCCCGATACATTTTGGAGCTTTAAGCATGCATTAAAATTCGTATCAAAAAAAGCGAGTTTTCCTCCATTGGGACTTTTGACCGTTGCCGCGATGCTTCCGAAAGAGTGGAATAAAAAATTAATCGATATGAATGCTGATGACCTCAACGATGAAGATATTATCTGGGCTAATTACGTATTCATCAGCGCAATGTCTATACAAAGTGAATCTGCAAATCAGGTAATTGAAAGGTGTAATAAACTAAATGTAAAAATAGTTGCCGGCGGTCCATTATTTACTAGCAACTCTGAATATTATGATAATGTAGATCACCTAGTTCTTAATGAAGCTGAAATTACACTACCATTATTTTTAAAAGATTTGGAAGATGGTCAGGCAAAACATAAATACACTACCACCGCGTGGGCTGATATATCTACTACACCCCTCCCCTCTTGGGAACTTGTTTCAATGAATAATTATACTTCAATGAATCTTCAGTATTCACGCGGTTGTCCTTATGATTGTGACTTTTGCGATATAACAGTTCTTTATGGAAGATATCCCCGTACAAAAAGCAAAGAACAAATTAATTCGGAATTAGATGCATTATATGCAGCCGGTTGGAAAGGTCCTGTGTTCTTTGTCGATGACAATTTTATAGGAAATAAAGTAAAACTAAAAAAAGAAATTCTACCGGTTATTACTGAATGGATGGAAGAAAATAAAAGCCCATTTTATTTAAATACCGAAGCCTCAATTAATCTTGCCGATGACGAGAATCTGATGCATCAAATGGTTCAAGCAGGTTTTGAAGCGGTATTTATCGGCATTGAATCTCCGAATGAAGAAAGTTTAATTGAATGTAATAAGACTCAAAATAGAAACCGTGATATGATTACCAGCATAAAGAAAATTCAAGAATATGGTCTGGAAGTTCAAGGCGGATTTATTGTCGGTTTCGACAACGATCACCCGAAAATATTTGAAGAGTTAACTGACTTTATACAAAAAAGCGGAATTGTAACGGCAATGGTTGGTTTACTGAATGCACCTAAAGGAACAAAACTAGAAAAAAGATTGATCAGCGAAGGCAGAATGCTAAGCGATTTTACAGGAAACAACACAGATTTCACAATAAATTTTATTCCAAAGATGGACCCCGTAAAACTTCTCAACGGTTACAAGACCGTGTTACATACAATATATTCACCCAAATATTTTTATGAACGCGTAATGATTTTTTTAAAAGATTTTGAACCGAAAAAGAAAAAAGTTTTCCATCTTAATCCGAATTATATTATAGCTCTCTTCAGATCAATTGTAAAATTAGGGGTGATTGGTGAAGAAAGAATTTATTACTGGAAATTATTTTTGTGGACACTGTTCCGTAAACCGCAGTTATTTTCACTTGCGATTCTGTTTACCATTTACGGGTTTCATTTCAAAAAAATATCAAACGGATTTTATTGAGTAAATAGGCGATTTCAATTTGTAAAATAATTATTAATTGACTTTTACGCTTTGATCAAAAAAAAAGGATGTAGTTCTTTTTTCACTCCTTTGACCGATTGAACGAGTTTTAAACTATTGACAAATTGTAATTTCAAAAGAGCACCATTAATTTTATGGAATAAAAGTCAGTTAAAGTGATAATCTAAAAATTTAATAAGGAGCACGCATGAAAAGAATATTTTATTTTATTCTAAGCTTAGCAATAGTTGTAATCATTATTAGTTGTTCTAGTGACAACGATCCTCAGATTCGCGTGAAAAATAATCAATTGAATAAAGTAAATGTGAATATTCTGACATCAGGAGATAAGTCAATCAGCATTGAGGATATTGCAGTCGGGCAAACAACAGTTTATCAATCAGTGCCTGAAGGTAATATTGTTGTTGTAAATATTTCACAAAACGAATCAGTATCGTTTTTAGTTGAAAGAAATTCAAACTACACAATCATATTTAATCCGGGACAACCACCATCCTATTCTTTGGATGACTAATGGGGAAATTAAAGTTAGCATAACTTTACGCAATCGAGATGTGCAGATTAGTCAATAATTGTCTTGGTGATAAGATTGTATAGAGTATTGATGGATATTGTATAATTCTAAATTTGCAGTAATTTAATTCCGGATGTTAGACAGTGACAGATGCTTGCTATTTGCCATTAGATGTAGTTCTCTTTCCATCCTTTTGCCCGATTGAATTCTTAAGAACCCCAATATAATTTGTACTTGCAGTTCAGGATTAGCTCAAGCTGCGCTTTGGAAAATTGTTTCCGCAATGATCATCGTTATGACCTTAGGAGATAATACTGCAAGAAGGAACGAGAGTTAAAATTGTAAAATCCGAAAACAGAATACATTTATATAATAGAATGGATGTAAATCTTGGAACTAACGATTACAAATTCAACCCTAAACAGAATTGCCTTTATTGGAAATTATTTGCCCCGCCAGTGCGGAATTGCAACTTTTACAACCGATTTGTGCGAAGCAATCGCATTACATTATAAAGAGACAACATGCATTGCTATACCTGTTAATGATGATGCATCCGGTTACCCATATCCACCTAGAGTTCGATTTGAAATAACAGAGAAAGATATCGATTCCTATTTAAGAGCGGCGGATTTCTTGAATATCAACAGTGTTGACCTGGTGTGTTTACAATTTGAATACGGAATATTCGGTGGGAAAGTGGGAAGCTATATATTGGCACTTCTAAGAGAATTACGAATGCCGATTGTTACGACCTTGCATACAATACTGAAAAATCCTGATCCGGATCAAAAGAGCGTGTTGGAAGAAGTTGCCGCATTGTCAGACCGTATAATTGTTATGAGTAAACTCGGTTCAGAATTTCTTCATGAAATCTATGATGTTCCGCCTGATAAAATTGACATGATTCCACATGGCATACCTGATGTGCCGTTTGTTGATCCGAGCTTTAACAAAGATTTATTCGGCGTAGAGGGCAAAATAGTTTTATTAAGTTTTGGCTTACTCTCGTCAAGTAAAGGAATAGAAACTGTTATATCAGCCCTTCCCAAAATTGTTGACCGCTACCCCGATATAGTTTATATAGTTGTCGGTGCAACACACCCGCACGTTATTAAACATGAAGGTGAAACTTATAGATTGTCACTGCAATGGCTGGCTCAACAAAAAGGTGTAGAAAGTAAAGTGAAATTTTATAACCGTTTTGTTAGTCATGAAGAACTTGTTGAGTTCATCAGTGCTGCAGATATATATATAACACCTTATCTCAACGAAGCCCAGATAACATCGGGAACATTGGCTTATACATTAGGAGCAGGTAAAGCAATTATTTCAACACCTTATTGGTATGCGCAGGAAATTCTTTCGGAAGGGAGAGGTGTGTTGGTTCCATTCAAAGATCATACGGCTTTGGCTGATCAGGTAATTAATATGTTACAAAACGAAGCCGAACGTCATGCAATGCGTAAACGCGCATATATGTTTGGAAGAGAAATGATTTGGTCGGTAGTAGCGCAAAGATATATGGAAAGCTTTGAACGCGCACGCAAAGAGCGTCGCCATTATATCCAACCGGGAATCACAGCAAGAACACAAGATAAATATCCCTATGAACTGCCTCCGTTAAAATTAGATCATCTTGAAGTAATGACTGATTCTACGGGAGTTTTCCAACATTCACTGTTTACTGTACCAAATTATTCTCACGGGTATACAACAGATGACAATGCTCGTGCTTTACTAGTAACAGCTCTACTTCATGAATTTGGCAATGATGAACTCCTAAAATTATCTTCACGTTATCTCGCATTTCTCGGATTTGCATTCAACTCTCAAAACAAACATTTCCGCAATTTTATGGATTATCAACGCAACTGGCTCGAAGATAAAGGTTCAGACGATAGCAATGGACGCTCTTTGAGGGCATTGGGTAGTGTATTAAATCGAAGTTACATTCCGGCGCAACACGGAATAGCTGCCTGGTTGTTCGAACAAACTTTACCTTCTATTCTCTCGACTACTAGTCCAAGGGCTTGGGCTTTTGCTCTTATTGGAATAAATGAATATTCACAAAAATTTGCCGGAGACAGCCGGGCAGTCAAAGTACGGAATGAATTAGCAAATCGTCTTTTAGAATTATATAAAAGTAATAGTTCGGATGACTGGCATTGGTACGAAAAAGAACTATCATATTGTAATGCAGTACTCCCTCATGCATTAATAATTAGCGGTAAATCAATGCCGAATAATGAAATGATTGATGCCGGGTTAGAATCTCTTAATTGGCTGACGGATTTACAGCGATCAAGTGAAGGACATTTTGTCCCGATAGGATCAAACGGTTTTTATTATATGGGTGGAGAGCGGGCTCGATTTGATCAGCAGCCGGTTGAAGCTCAAGCAATGGTTTCGGCTTGTCTAGAAGCTTTCAGAATTACGTCAGACAAGCGTTGGAACAAGGAAGCACGCCGGGCATTCGAGTGGTTCCTCGGTCGAAACGACTTAAATCTTTCCCTATACGATCCAACAACAGGCGGCTGCCGGGATGGTTTACATTCAGATCGTCTTAACGAAAATCAAGGTGCAGAATCAACTTTAGCTTTCCTCCAATCATTACTTGAGCTGCGTTTGGCGGAGCAGTCACATCTATCAATGAAGGAATTAGTAAAATGAAAAATCAACACATAGAACTTTTTCACCGTCATAAATTAAATCCGATTCTTACAGCACAAAATTGGCCGTATCCTGTTAATAGTGTATTTAATGCGGGCGCAACACTATTACCGAATGGAACAACATTGCTTCTTTGTCGTGTGGAAGACCGCAGCGGACTTTCCCATCTCTGTGCTGCTCGCTCTTCGAATGGTATTGATAATTGGGAAATTGATGCACAGCCAACATTAATGCCTGATGTCGAAAACTTCCCGGAAGAAAGATGGGGTATTGAAGATCCGCGGATTACCTTTGTACCAGAGTTAAAAAAATATGTAGTTGTTTATACCGCATTTACCCGAGATGGCCCCGGAGTTGCATTAGCGTTAACGGAAGATTTTAAGGATTTTGAACGCTACGGCGTAATCATGCCGCCGGATGATAAAGATGCTGCATTACTCCCGCATAGAATTAATGGTCAATGGGCTTTAATACACCGCCCTGTTAGTGCACCGAGAGCGCATATGTGGATTTCTTATTCACCCGACTTAAAAAACTGGGGTAAACATATTTTAATGATGAATGCCCGGAAAGGTGCATGGTGGGATGCAAATAAAATCGGTCTTTCACCGCCGCCGATCGAAACCCCTGAAGGTTGGTTGGTAATTTATCACGGTGTCAAAACAACATGCGCAGGATGTATTTATAGATTAGGGCTGGCACTCTTCGATTTGAATGACCCGGCAGTTATAATTAAACGGAGCAGAGATTGGTTCTTCGCCCCTGTAGAATCTTACGAACTAAACGGCGATGTCGGAAATGTTGTCTTCCCTTGTGGTTACACTATTGGTGCTGACGGAGATACTATAAACATGTATTACGGTGCAGCAGATACAAGCATTGCATTGGCTACCGGCAGTATTAAAGAAATGCTTAAATGGCTTGATACAAATTGTATTTAAAAGAGAGGTTTGTCATGAGAAAAAGAAATAATTCACCCCTTATAGTTGCAATTGTAGTTGTTGTAATAATTGCTTTTATCTTTTTTGTTGTACTGTGATTTTAATTAGAATGAACGTTGCTGATTTTTTTCATTATCATGATTAATAAGAGAGATATGTTATGAAACTGAAAATAAAAATATTTTTTGGTGCGGCTTTATTCTGTCTCATTATTTGTCTGGCTAGCTGCTCTTCATCAACATTAGTTGATGTCTGGAATGATCCGGCATACAACGAACCTCCGTTAAAGAATATACTAATCATAGCTTTCAGAAAAGACCCTATTCAGAGACGAATTTGGGAAGATGCTTTTGCTAATGAGTTTGCTAAATATGGTGTTAGAGCAACTTCATCTTACATTTTATTTCAGAATTCATTTCCGGATACTTTACAAATTATTGAAGCTGTACAAGAAAACAAATTTGATGGAATGCTTGTTACACGTCTTCTTAATGAAGAAACCCAAACACGTTATATAGAAAGCTATGTTACATCGGAATTGAGAACAAGGTACAATCCTTTTAGAAAAACATATACGAACTACTATCAAGAAATTCACCATCCGGGTTATGTAGAATCAAAAACAATCGAACGCCGTTCGATAGAAGTTTGGCTGATTGAAAATAACGAACGAATTATTTGGGGTGCAACAAGTAATACCCCCGAACGTAATACAGTAGAAGATGTGCAAAATGATGTCGCCAAACTTGTGATCCCTGAATTAATGAGAAACGAAATCGTTCAATACATTAAATAAAATAAATAACTAAAATCAGCAAACTTGAGCAATAAAAAGGAGACTACAATCATGAACGCAAAAACAATTGGTATAATCATTATCTCTATTGGGCTAATACTAACTCTCTTTACCGGGTTTGATTATGTAACAAGAGAAAAAGTTGTGGAAATTGGAGATATCGAAATTACAGCCGATAAAAATAATACGGCAAGTTGGAGTCCATTAATCGGAATCGGAGTAATGGTAATAGGCGGGGTTGTATTTCTTTACGGAAAAAAGAAATAACCCGAGATCAATTCAGCCGGAAGCTCATTTTGACGGCAACATTGTTTCCCTTAGCCATTTTGATTTCATAAATACCGGCAGATAGATTTTGCAATGAAAATATTGGTCTTTGTTACGGCTAGTATAAGGACTTAATTTTACTTCTTACCAACCATCGAAACGGAGTAGTTCCTTTTTCATCCTTTAGCCTGATTGTTTACTCTCGCCTACTAGTTTACTTTACAGTGTGTTTCAGATATTGATGAGATATACGCAAATGTAAAAGCGGAAAATTTTTTACAATTAATAAGTTAGTTATGTTAAGAGGAGTTTGTGATGAGAACCATTAAGAAAAGAATAGTTTTATATGTATTCCTTCTCAGTTTTCTTGCAGGAGCCGCATTCGTTGTTAGTTGCACTGATTCAACTTCGCCCGAAACCGGGTTGGGAGAATTTAAACTGACAATGGTTGATGCACCCGCTGGTTATGACCAGGTAAACATAGTAGTTACAAGAGTAGAAATACACAAAACCGATGCCGATGAAAATAGCGGTTGGTTTGTAATCAATGATATTCCGGCAACTTACGACTTACTTACACTAAGAAACGGTGCAAGTGCTGTTCTCGGAAATGCAAAACTGGATGCCGGGCATTATTCTCAAATAAGATTATTAATTGGTAACGGCAGTAATGTAGTTGTTGATGGAATTACACATACCCTGGATATTCCAAGTGGAGAACAAAGCGGGATAAAATTAAATCATGCCTTCCAAATTCAACCGGATTTATTATATGAGTTGATTCTCGATTTTGATGCCGGACGATCAATTGTGCTGACCGGTAACGGGCAATATAAACTGAAACCGGTTATTAGGGTTATACCTATGGTAATCTCGGGCTCAATATCAGGAATAATAAGTCCTGCATTTGCTGCCGGTTATGTTTACGCAATTAACGGAACGGATACGGCGGGTACTATCGCTGACCCAATAACAGGGTCATTTAGAGTAATG
>CAYLVF010000087.1:0-8758 GCA_964387045.1 uncultured Melioribacter sp.
GATATAATAAACCTATCAAAAGAAAATATCGGTCGTTGGGATACGTTTATAAATCGAGAACATAAGGCAAGTGTTGTTCGCTTTGTTAATAATGAAATCTTTATTAACAAT
Source organism: uncultured Melioribacter sp. (assembly GCA_964387045.1). Lineage (GTDB taxonomy): Bacteria > Bacteroidota > Ignavibacteria > Ignavibacteriales > Melioribacteraceae > SURF-28. The sequence continues at coordinate 112 of CAYLVF010000087.1, forward strand.
AAGAAATCCAATCAATATACAATTCAAGACGATTATTATTTCGCAATGGGAGATAATAGAGATAATAGTTTGGATAGCAGATATTGGGGTTTTGTACCACGTGAGAATATTACCGGAACTCCGATTATAATTTATTGGAGTTGGGATTCTGCTATACCATTCAGTCAATTTTTCGATCTTTTAGGTTCGGTTCGTCTCGATCGTGTTGCAAAATTGATTAATTAAACACTCAGCAATTTTTTTTTAGAAAAGTTTTACAAATTAATGGGAATGTTATAGACATATCCCATTTTTTTTATATCTTTAATCCCCAAATGATTTTTCTTACATCACGCCTACATCTATGAAACTAAATAAGAAAGTAAAGTATATTTTTATTACCGGTGGTGTTGTTTCATCACTTGGGAAAGGAATCACGGCAGCTTCTCTCGGGCTGCTTCTTAAACAACGCGGTTACAGCGTTACTATTCAAAAATTTGATCCTTATATTAATGTCGATCCCGGTACAATGAGCCCTTTCCAGCATGGTGAAGTTTATGTTACCGATGACGGCGCGGAAACCGATCTTGATCTTGGACATTATGAAAGATTTCTCGATGTAAATATGTCCAAAGCTAACAATACTACAACGGGACAAGTTTATTATGATGTTATTACAAAAGAACGCCGCGGTGATTATCTTGGCGCAACAGTTCAAGTTATTCCTCATATCACCGATGAAATAAAATCAAGAATTACTAATCTCGGGAAAAGCGGTAAGTATGATATAGTAATCACTGAAATCGGCGGAACCGTTGGTGATATTGAAAGCCTTCCTTTTATTGAAGCTGTAAGACAAATCATGCTCGAGTTCGGAAGAAAGAATGCTATTAGTATCCATGTAACGCTTGTACCTTATATTGCATCTGCGGGTGAGGTTAAAACCAAACCTACACAGCATAGTGTAAAAAATTTATTGGAATATGGTATTCAACCGAATATTCTTGTTTGCAGATCGGAACAAAAATTATCACAAGATATTCGAAATAAAATTGCATTGTTCTGCAATGTTGATGCTAGTTCGGTTGTTTCTGCCCACGATTGTTCGACTATATATGAAGTACCCCTTGTTCTTTTTGAACAAGATTTGGATCGAATTGTATTAAAGAGGCTGAAACTTCCTGATATTAATATTAATCTTGATCAATGGCGTGAATTTGTTAACAAAATAAAAAATCCTTCGGGTGAAGTTAATATTGCTATTTGCGGTAAGTATACCGATTACAAGGATTCATATAAAAGTATTAACGAAGCTTTTGTACATGCCGGTGCCGAGAACGATGTAAAGGTGAATATAACCTTTATCGAATCTGAAAAACTTGAGGCAGAAAATGCATCCGTTCTTCTTGAAAGCGTGGACGGGTTGCTCATTCCGGGTGGTTTCGGAGAAAGAGGTATTGAAGGAAAGATTAAAGCCATTCAATATGCACGCGAAAATTATATCCCATTTTTTGGTATTTGTTTGGGATTGCAATGTGCGGTTATTGAATTTGCTAGAAATGTGTGCGGTATAAAAAATGCAAACAGTTCCGAGTTTGTTAAGAACAGATCAAATGTGATTCATCTTATGCCTGAACAAATCAGAGTGAAGATGAAAGGTGCCTCGATGAGGCTTGGTGCTTTCCCGTGTATTTTGCAAAAAGGAACTAAAGCCAGACAAGCTTACAAGAAAGAAAAAATTTCCGAGCGCCACCGCCATCGTTATGAAGTAAATAATAAGTTCAGAGAAGTTCTCGAAAATAATGGAATGGTGATTAGCGGAGCTTCCCCCGATAATGATCTTGTTGAGATGATTGAATTGAAAGATCACCCATGGTTTGTTGGTTGTCAATTTCATCCTGAATTAAAATCTCGTGCAACTAATGCGCACCCGCTATTTAGAGAATTTGTCTCGGCAGCAATTGAATATAAGAAAAGTAAGAACAGCAATTAATTAAGTAATAATAATTCCCTGTAATTCATTTATTTTTATTGATTTAGCAACATTCCTAATTGATTCTTTTTTTCGATTTGAATAACTTTTCACACTAATTTATTTCATCTATGTTAAAACTGGCGGTTTTTGTTTCCGGGCGAGGGTCAAATCTTAAATCAATTGTTGAATCGATTGAAAATGGGAAGTTACACGCTGAGGTTTTAGCGGTTGTTAGTAATAAAAGTGATGCACCGGCTTTAAGTTTCGCTGAAGATAACTCAATTCATACTTTTATCGTTTCATCCGTTACAAACGAAAATACCCTCATATATTCTGATTTATCGAAAAAGTTGATGGAGTTAAAAATAGATTTAATTGTTCTTGCCGGGTTCTTAAAAAAAATACCTGATGAGTTTGTTGAATTGTTCTTTAATAAAATTATTAACATTCACCCGGCTCTTCTTCCATCTTTTGGCGGAAAGGGCATGTACGGAATGAATGTACATCAAGCTGTTTTTAAATCCTCGGCTAAAGTTAGCGGCGCCACTGTTCATTTTGTTAATCAAAATTATGATGAAGGAAAAATCATTGCACAAAAATGTGTCGATATTTCCGATGTAAATGCACCGGAAGAAATTTCCGAAAGAGTTCTTAGTATTGAACATCAACTTTTACCCGAAGTGATTCAACTTTTTGCCGAAGGAAAAGTTAAAATTATAAATCAACGTGTTGTTATTGGATAGGTGGAAATTTTGAAGAAGCTAGCCTTAATAAGTGTATCTGACAAATCTAATATTACAAATCTTGCAGCCCGCCTCACAAAACTCGGTTATGAAATTATTGCAACAGGAAACTCGGCAAAAGTTATTGAAGAATCCGGAATTAGTGTTACAAAAATTGAGTCATTTGCATCCTTCCCCGAAATATTCAGCGGACGAGTAAAAACTATACAACCGAAAGTTTTCGGTGGTATTTTAATGCGGAGAGATAATCAGTCGGATATTGCTGAAGCTAAAGCAAATGATATTTTACCGATTGATATTGTTTGCGTTAATCTTTATCCCTTTCCCGAAGTCGTGAAACGAAAAGATGTTGACCTACAAACAAAAATTGAAAACATCGATATTGGCGGCCCAAGTTTGATTCGAGCAGCGGCTAAAAACCATCAATATGTTTCTGTCCTTACTAATCCGAATCAATATGAAGAATTTTTAAGTGAGATTGAAACCGGTGAAGTAAAAATTGAAACACGACAAAAATTAGCATACGAAGCATTTGCACACACATCATTTTATGATACATTGATTGCAAACTTTTTTGAAACAGAGTTTAACCAGCCGAAAAAAGATTTGCGAATTAATGTCCCTTTGAGAAATGAATTACGTTACGGAGAAAATCCACATCAAAAAGCATTTGTTTATGGTGACTTCGAAGAATATTTTGAAATTCTTCACGGTAAAGAATTATCGTTTAACAATATTGTGGATTTAACCGCAGCCGCAGAGTTAGTTTCTGATTTTAATGAAACAGTTTGTGCGATCATTAAACATACTAATCCTTGCGGCGCTGCTTTGGCTGATAATGTATATAACGCTTATGAAAAAGCTTTGTCTTGTGATCCTGTCTCTGCATTCGGTGGAATTGTAGCATTTAATCGAAAAGTTGATTTCAAAACAGCAGAAAAGTTGAATGAAATTTTCTTAGAGATAATTGTTGCGCCGGATTATGATGCAGATGCTCTCGAACTTCTTATGAAAAAGAAAAACCGACGACTGCTAAGAACCAAAAAAGCAATCGATAGAAATAGTTATCAAGTTCGTTCACTCCCCGGCGGTTATTTAGTTCAAGATCAGGATAATTCCAAACTGACCGATGATATTCTAAAAGTAGTAACTGAAAAAAAATGTACTGAAGAAGAATTACGAAACTTAAAATTTGCGTGGACTGTATGTAAACACACTAAATCCAATGCAATTGTGTATGTTAAAGATATGAAAGCAGTTGGGGTTGGTGCCGGGCAGATGTCGCGTATTGATTCGGCTAAAATTGCTGCTGAAAAAGCAAAACAGTTTGGACATGATTTGAAAGGATCGGTAGCTGCTTCGGATGCATTTTTCCCTTTCCCCGATGGAGTAGAAATTATAGCGAATCAAGGGGCAACAGCCGTTATTCAACCCGGCGGCTCTGTCCGTGATGATGAAGTTATTACTGCAGCAATTGAAAAAAATATTACAATGATATTCACCGGAATCAGAAACTTTAAACACTAAGAGGAAACATGGGATTATTTGACTTCTTTGCAACAGATATAGCTATTGATTTAGGAACAGCAAATACTTTGATTTATATCAAAGGCAAGGGTATTGTTTTAAATGAACCTTCTATCGTTGCCTTCGATAGAAATACGAAGCGAATAATTGCACTTGGCAACGAGGCAAAAGAAATGCAAGGAAGAGAGCATAGAGAGATTAGAGTTTCGCGTCCCATGCGTGATGGTGTGATTGCCGATTTTGAAATTGCCGAAGCTATGATTCGTGCATTTATTAAAAAAGTCAGTTCAAGTGGTTTTGCAAGTAGGAGAATAATTGTTGCCGTACCAAGCGGGGTAACCGAAGTTGAAAAAAGAGCAGTCCGAGATAGCGCGGAACATGCCGGTGCAAAAGAAGTTCACTTAATCGCCGAACCAATGGCAGCCGCAATCGGTATAGGGATTGATGTTGATGCTCCTGTCGGTAATATGATTATTGATATTGGCGGTGGTACAACTGAAATTGCAGTGATTGCTCTATCCGGAATCGTAAATGAAGAGTCAATTCGTATTGCCGGTGATGAGATGAATAATGCCATCATGCAATTTTTCAAAAAGAATTATAACTTATTAATCGGTGAACGTACTGCTGAATCAATAAAATGTGAAGTCGGTTCGGCTGTTCCATTAAAAGAAGAAGTTACAATTCAAGTAAAAGGCAGAGATTTAGTCGGTGGAATTCCTAAAACTGCAGAAGTGAGCTCAGTAGAAATTCGTGAAGCGCTTAACGAAAATGTTGTTCAAATAGTTGAGGCAATAAAGCAAAATTTGGAAAGAACTCCACCCGAACTTTCGGCGGATATTCTTGATAGAGGTGTTATGTTAACCGGTGGCGGTGCATTGTTGAAAGGATTAGATGAACGTATTAGAATGGAAACAAATTTACCTGTTCACGTTGCAGATGATCCGCTTACGGCAGTTGTTCGCGGTGCAGGTAAATCGATCGATAATATGAATAAATATTCAAAAGTTTTTATTCGTAAACGAAGTTACTAATGCAAAAATTCTTTAGAAAATTTGTTAATAACTTTAAGGAATATATAACACTTGTTGTACTTCTTTTAATCAGTCTCTTCTTACTTTCAATTAATAACAAACCCGGCGTTGAACGTTTCCGTTCTATTTCATTTGGAATGTTTGCATATGTTACTTCAACCGTTCATTCAATAACTAATATTTTTAATGATAATTCCGAGATTGCAAAATTAAGATTAGAAAATGCTGAGTTAATGCTTGAAGTAAATAAACTCAGAAATTATGCGCTTCATAATGAGCACCTTAGAGAGATGTTGGCAATGAAAGATACGGTAACATATAATCTTATTGCCGCTGATGTAATATCGAAATTGACATCTAAGATCGAGGGGAACTTCATTATTAATGTTGGTTCTAAGAACGGTGTTGAAATCGGGATGCCTGTCATTAATGAACAAGGACTTTTGGGATTAATAATTAACACAGCTTCTGAATTTTCATCGGTTAGAACTCTGGAAAATATTTCACTTAACGTAGCAGTAACAAATCAACGTACCGGTATCAACGGTATACTGGGCTGGAATGGGCAGAAACATGTAATTAAAAATATTCCAACTACATTTGATATGCAGGTTGGTGATAGAATTGAAACTTCAGAGTTCAGTACAATACTTCCGCCGGCAATTCCCGTGGGTATTATTTCGGAAAAGGAAACGGAAGTCTCAGGTTTGCTTAGTTACATCTATGTTAAACCGTTTGCCGATGTTAAAGCGGTTAAAAATTTATTTGTTGTTCAAGTAGTTAAGAATACTCAAATCGATTCTCTTGAAACCAATTTGCTGAAGAGACTCAGATGAAAAAAGAATACATAATTTACTTCACTATTTTCATCCCCATTCTTGTGCTACAATTATCAGTTGTTCCGCTAGTTTCAATTGATTATTTTGCTCCCGATCTCATTATTATTTTATTAGTATACTTCACTCTTATAAACGGTCAATTATCCGGTATGGTTGCCGGAGCAGTTTCCGGTTTATTCTTTGACTTATTTTCAGGTAATTTACTTGGACTTGCTATGTTCTCCAAAACAATTGCAGCATTTTCCGCTGGTTATTTTTATAACGAAAATAAAATTGAATCTAATACGGGTGTGTTGAATTTTGCCTTAATTGTATTTTTATCTGCCTTTATCGATTCATTCTTTAATGGTATCTTTAGAGACAATCAATCAGTCGGAATTATTTTTATAATTTTTGAAAAAAGTCTTTTCCCGGCAATATATTCGGCAATTGTGGGAGCGTTATTTATAATTATCTTGCCTAAGAGAAAATTATTATGAATGATAGCAACATTGGAATAATAATTAGAAAAAGGATTCTTAGCTTTGCGATAATTGGCTTTACTGCGTTGGTGGTTTTCCAATTATTTAAAATGCAGTTGTTGGATAATTATTTTTATGTTGAAAAGTCTATGGAGAACAGTGTTAAGAAGAAATTGATACCGGCACCGCGAGGCGTTTTTTATGATAGAAATTTCAAAGTGATAGTTAGCAACAAACCGGCTTTCTCAATAGAAGTACTCCCCTCTGAATATGATAAAAAGCAAAGTTCGCTTGTTGAAAGTATACTTAACGTGAAACCCGGTTATATATCAAGAATTTTGGAAGCAAACAAAAAATACTCACCGCATATTCCGGTAAAAATCAGACGCAATTCCGATTTTGCTTTCATGGCATGGATGAATGAAAACAAAGAAATGCTCGAAGGTATTGATTACGATATCGAACTTCAACGGGATTACTCGTACGGTATTAAAGGTTCGCATCTCTTTGGATATACTAAAGAAATTGCATCCGCTCAGCTTCGAGAACAAAGATCCATTTATAGCATGGGTGATTATATCGGGTTCAGCGGAATTGAAAAATATTATGAAGATCTTCTTCGCGGGAATAAAGGATATAGTTTGACCTTAGTTGATTCTAGACAACGAACAATAGGAAGATATTTAGAAGGGAACGAAGATATTGCCCCTAAAAAAGGGAATGATTTAATATTAGGAATAGATGCCGATGCCCAATTGATGGCTGAAAAATTATTCGAAGGCAAGCGTGGTGCGCTGGTTGCACTTGAACCCTCAACAGGTGAAATTATAGCTTTTGTAAGCTCACCAACTTTTGATCTTTCGAAGTTTGCATCCGTTACTTCATCGGAATATTGGGATTCCTTAAGTAGTGATATTGATAAACCACTTTTTAATCGTGCAACACAATCAATTTATCCGCCCGGTTCAACTTTCAAAATGCTTGCCGCCATAGCTGCTCTTAATGCAGGTGTCATAACGGAAAATACAACAATTAATTGCCCGGGTGGACTCCAATTCGGAGATCGTTTTTTTAAGTGCTTACATGTGCATGGTAGAATTAGTGTGGTAGAAGCAATTAAAAAATCATGCAATACTTTTTTCTATCAGTTGATTCTTAAAATTGGTCTGGAAAGATGGTCTAGTTATGCAAGTCAATTTGGTTTTGGTAAAAGAACGGGGATTGATATACCGGAAGAGTCCCCCGGTATTTTACCGGATTCGGTATATTACGATCGAGTATACGGGAAAGGAAAATGGACTAGAGGATTTTTAGTCAGCTTAGGAATTGGTCAAGGGGAATTAGGCGCTTCACCATTGCAGCTTGCAAAATATACAGCTCTTATTGCAAATAGCGGCACAAGCTACGAACCTCATTTTGCAAGAGCTTATATCGATAAAAATACATCTGAAATTATTCCATTACCATTTACGAAAATAGAATTAGACATTGATCAAAAAGTATTTGAGCTTATTCAAGAAGGTATGTTTAAAGTTGTAAATGAACCGGGCGGAACAGCAGGTAATGTAAGATTACCGAATATAGAGATTTCCGGGAAAACCGGTACATCACAAAATCCGCACGGGAAAAATCACGCTGTCTTTGTAGGATATGCCCCTTCCAAAGACCCCAAAATTGCAATTGCAGTTGTTGTCGAGAATGTCGGTTTCGGAAGTACTCATGCCGCACCGATTGCTAAAGAGGTAATTAAGGCATATCTGGAAAAAGATGAGTTAAAACAAAGTTCGTCATTAGAAAGATTTGCAAAGGTAAAAAACTAAATGCGTATTGGAGCAAAATTACAAGATCACTTAGACCTCGCTATAATACTCCCTAGTATTTTTTTGATGGTATTCGGTCTATTTGCAATTTATAGTTCAACTATAAACCACCCGGTTGCCCAAGGCAATTTTGACAGGCAATTTTTTTGGTTTTTCCTTTCTATCGGTGCGATGCTGGTTGCTTATTTTATTCCTCCGCATGTATATAGAATAATTGCGGCACCTGCCTATATTCTTTCTCTTGCAACACTCATACTTGTTCTGATTAT
>CAYLVF010000088.1:0-8738 GCA_964387045.1 uncultured Melioribacter sp.
ACAATTAAGACGCCGATAAAGATACTTAAGTTCTCTTAAATTTATTAACTACTTTTGTCATACCCTCAACATGACTGCCGTGCCAATAAATTTTAGAACAATTTGTGCAGACAAAAAATTCCGTGTAATGGTTTTTTACTTTAGGCGGGAGTTTATCTATTACTTTTTCCTTTGGAATTGTAGCAAGAGTTCCATTGCAAGCAATACAACGGGTGAATTCTTTTATCATTTTTTCTAATTCAAATCTATTTACAACTTCTTCGATTTGTTTTTCCGTATTTGTGTTTCGTATATAATAACCATGCGCAATGTTTTTTCTTTTTAATAATCCGACATCACGCGTTAATATGGTTCGTTTCTCTTTTAGCGATAGATTAACAATTGATTCGTCGTCCAGATCATTTTCATACAAAGTATCAAAACCAAGCATTCGCAAATAACGTGCAAGTTTACCGAGATGAACATCGATAACGAATTTTGGAATTCTAAGTGGTTCGGGACGAAGATGCTGAACATCTTTTATATCGAAAGATTCAAAAACGGGATAGACGCTTATATCGTCTTTGTCTTGAACTATATGATTAAAATCAACCGACTTTCCGTTTACCAAAATCATATCGACTTCAGTATGCGGTATGCCGATTGCTTCAATTAAATCCTTTACGGATTCTCTTCCGGAGAAATTATAAGTGAATCGTACTTTCTTTTTTTCTTTGGGAAGAAAGTCGTTTAGTTCTTCGTAGAATCTGATGGCTACACTTTTCATTTTTAAACCGCGGGGACAAATATGAGCTAAGTTTATTTTAATTTAAATCCGGCCAAGTATCATGAACAACAAAACCTCTCGAAATTTCTTCAAATTGGTTTTGTTCAGTTTCTTTTAATTCGGCAATTAATAGCGGATAAGAGTTATCAGAAAAATAAGCTTTTAATCTTTCCTCTAAATCTTTATTTGATAATACCAAGCGCTTATTAAATAATATTACTTTCGAAATCCAACCTGATCTTTCAACAACAGTCCATTTACTGGTTCTTTGTGAAAGGAAATAGTCAATATCTTTTGCATAAATCCACCAACCTTTTGGATGACCCTGAATTGAATTTATGGGAGGTACAAAAGTGTCGCTTAAAAATAAATCAGCATTATAAAAGAGATATCCTTTAAAAAATATTTTTGGAAATACATCATCTTCGATATCCTCAATTAATAATGCTTCCTTTCCTTGTTGTGTTTGTCCAAGCAATGTTTGTTCGTTTATAATTTTGCTGATTTTTCTTTCAAGATTGTCAATCGCATTCGGTCCGATAAAATTAGTATGATCGGAAATATTTTTATGAGCAATATAAAATTTACCGGCACATTCGAGATGATAAACTTTATTGTTTGATAATTCTCTATAAACAAAATCAAATTCTCCTATTGTGTTTCGCCCTTTGAAAACTTGAAGATTATGAGCAAGTAATTGCTTATCCGTGCTGAACTTCAGCCAATACTCAACCAATGATTCAAAGTACTTGCCAAGCAAATGGTTGTTTCCATTATTTATGTGTTCAATTAATCTTTGAGGATTATTATCAAGTTCATCTAAATGAGGGATAAACTTTTTGTATTCTCTTTCAAAAAATACTTGTTCAAGAAAAAGCTGATTGTCGTTATTGCTAAATATTAGGGGGGATGACCCGATTACCCAAGCAAGGTCTCTAACAATTTGGTTTTTATAATTTTTTATAGATTCCATTAGAAAGGAAGTTTATTCAAATCTACATTCCCGCCTGTTAGTATTATTCCGGCAGATTTATTTTCGAACTTTGATTTGTTATTCATAACAACGGCAAGCGGTACAGAAGAAGAAGGTTCTACAATTATTTTCATTCTTTCCCAAATTAATCGCATCGCTTCAATAATTTTTTCGTCATCGATGGTGATAATTTTATCTACATATTTATTAATAATCTCAAATGTTATTTCACCGAGAGAAGTCAGTAAACCATCGCAAATAGTTTTTGGATTTTCAGACGGATAAATTATCCCGTCGCGTAAAGATCGGAAAGCATCATCTGCTCCTTCGGGTTCACAGCCGATTACTTTTGTCTGTGGCGATAAATATTTTGTTGAAAGTGCAGTTCCGCTTAATAAGCCGCCGCCTCCAACCGGAGTTAAAATAAAATCAAGCGCTTTAGAATCATTGATTAATTCATAAGCTGCGGTTGCTTGTCCGGTAATGATCGAATAATTATTAAACGGATGAATTAGCAGAGCACCGGTTTCGTCAATTATTCTTTGAGCAGTTTCTTCTCTTGATTTCAAGGTGGGTTCACAAAAGGTAATTTTAGCGCCGTAATATTGAACAGCTTTCTTCTTTATATCCGGTGCCGTTCTCGGCATAACAATGTATGCAGTTGTGTTGTTCAATTTTGCTGCTAATGTTAAAGCTGCGGCATGATTGCCTGATGAATGTGTAACAACTCCTTTTTGCAAATCTTCATTTGAAAGTGAAGCGATTGTATTGTAAGCGCCTCTAAACTTAAACGCACCAACTTTCTGAAAGTTTTCACACTTGAAGAAAATTTTGCAGCCGCAAAATTCATCAATTAATTTGCTCGTTAAGATCGGAGTATAGTTTGCCGCGACACTGATTCTTTTTGCGGCTTCTTGAATGTCATTTAATGTTGGAATTGCATTCATAATTATCGTTTAACACTTTCCCAGAAAAATTCAGAATGTTCATTTGCTTGTTTGATTGCCGATTTTAAATCAATGTTATCTTCTTCCAGTAGAAATTTCATTCGGATAAAAAATAAAGGAGCAATAAATTCATTTGCAAAAATTTCCGGGTTACCCTTTTTGATGAATTTATGATTTATCATTTCGGTAAAAATCATTACCCAGACTTTTTGTGCATCTTCCAATAATGAATTAACCGAAATTTTTATTCCGTTGATTTCGGTACCGTTTTCTTTTAGAACAAGATTAAAAAAATGTATTTCTTCAATATCGCTCCATTTTTTTAATAGTTTCTCCGAAAAAGTCTGCATGAACTTTTGTGGTTTACTAAGCATTTCAATGAGTTCATCGTCGAGCAAATTAAGTCCGGCGGTTGATCGCCCAAAACTCTCAACAATTTCGGTAAGAATAGCTTTTTTTGAACTGAAGTGATTATAAATTGCGCTTTCTCTTAATCCAACCGATGAAGATAAGTCCCTAACAGATGTTCCGGAAAAGCCATTCTTTGAAAACAATTGAAGTGATTGTGAGAGGATCAATTTTTTGGTTTTTTCGCCCTTTTTCATCTTTTGACCCCAATTATTTGTGAACACTCGTTAAGGTAATGTTTTTTTTAGAGGGAATCAAATAAAGGCATTTATTCGGACATCAGACCGGGAAACTTTAGCTGCAGCTCCCCAGCCAGCCGTAGTTAAATTGGTCTATCAGCCCTACTATTTTATAACAATTTACTAGTCTAATATATTCTCCAACAGTTGATAATACCAGTTGAATAAAAAACAGTTATAACGTAATTTGCTTTTGCTATGTATGTCTCAATAAAAATATTATCGGTGTTTTTCATTACAGCAATATTTTTATTCCAAACAATAAATTGTGATTACTGTAATCAATCTATTGAACGCTCATATGTTTCATTTGAAGGAAAAAATTATCACAATGAATGTTATGAAAATCATATTCGCATAAAATGTAATTATTGTGGTCTCGCCATTGACGGTAAGTTTATTGTAAGTGATAACAATAAATACCATCAAAAATGTTTTGTCGATCATGTTCAGTTACGATGTGATTTATGCGACGGTCTAATAGATGGTCGTTATATTTCAGATTACTGGGGAAATAAATATCATTCTTATCATTTACAAAACGACGCACAATGTGATTACTGCGGCAGATTTATTTCTGCACATTTAACAAAAGGGGGATCAAAATATAACGACGGAAGAGTGATTTGCAAATTATGCGAATCGACATCTATTAGAAATAGTTACAAAGCGGAAGACGTGTTCAGAAATGTTAGAGCATCTCTTGAGTCAAGCGGGATAATAATAGATTACGAAAGGATCGAGTTAAGATTAGTTGATAAAAACGAACTGGAGCAAATTACTTCTAAGGAAGAAAAAAGCGGAGATACAAGAGGATTCGTTCAATATACGTATTATGAATCAAATGGAAAAATTACATCGCGTCGGTTTACGGTTTATCTTTTGTCCGGAATGCCCCAAAAAGATTTTGAAGCCTCGGCTGCTCATGAGTTAATGCATGTTTGGCAGTACCTAAATTGTTCTGATAGGTTAGACTTACTTTTAACAGAGGGAAGTGCAGAGTATGCTGCATTTCTTCACATGAGTAAATATAAGGATGATTACTCAAAATATATTCTGCATAATATTGAAAACAATAAAGATGCTGTTTTCGGTGAAGGATTTAGAAGAATTAATAAATATGCAGATCAATATTCGTTTGATGAAATGTTAAGAATGTTAAAAAGAAGTAATAAGTAAAATCAGTTGAAAAATATTCTTGTTTATTTCGATACTATTTGTAAAGACGGCGAATAAGCCGTCTCTACAAAAAGCTTTTTAGAATAAAATTTATCTTGTTTTTGAAATGTCTTCTCTTAAGACTTCGGCGATCAACGCACCGGCTCCGGCAGCGGCATCGTAAACACTATTCTGAATTTCCTCTTCCGATAATGTAGCTAATTGAGCAGCCCCAATTACGCTTGCTACGGTATTGGTTGTTCTATCAAAACTACCTGTTGACTTTCTTATCGGGACAATGTTTGTTCCTTCATATTCCCAAACAATTTTAGCGGTTTTCCTGTCAATTATACGTGAGGTTGCCTCAACAAGAATACTAACACCTAAATCGGAAGAGCCGAGTTTACATTTAGTGAGTACAGTCTCTACAATAAACATCGGTGCTTCGTCTTGTGTTTCCACACTTTGAATATCGTAGAAGCGGGTGAGAGTTCTTTCAATACCTTCCGAGATATAATAAGCCATCTGCGCAGGATCAACAGATTTTACAAGTTTTTCTGAAGTCTCCGATGATACGACCGCCGATACAACCGAACCGACAGCTTCCGCTACATCTAACGCCGCACTAAATCCACCGGATTGAAAAAGACCTTTTTTAGTTCCGAGGGGAGTAGTAAAATCAACTTGTACCTGCTGGGCTCCCGCCGAAACGCCATCCTCAAAATAAAATGTTTTTGATTGCAAATCATAATTAGCAAGCTCATTTGTGTGACCGCAACCGGCAATTAGAAAGATTAGAACAGAAGCAAATGGAATTATCATTCTTTTCAAAGCAACCTCCAAACTAGTTTTGTAAGTCAAAATATAATCTGTTATTTCTTTTGGGATAATATGTCTTATTTGTGGGCGTTTTGCAATCGCATGTTAATGCTATGCCAGAATACTTGCTGCAAAATAAAGAAAATATCGGAATAACCTGTCCTGTAATTCTCAGATTACTTGGTCAATAATAATTTTTTTAGTTGCTTCAAACTTACCCGCAGTTAACCTATAAAAATATATTCTGCATAATATTGAAAACAATAAAGATGCTGTTTTCGGTGAAGGATTTAGAAGAATTAATAAATATGCAGATCAATATTCGTTTGATGAAATGTTAAGAATGTTAAAAAGAAGTAATAAGTAAAATCAGTTGAAAAATATTCTTGTTTATTTCGATACTATTTGTAAGAGGCTGTATCAAAAGTAAAGTTTATTATAAAATTGGAACACTGATGCCGCAGATGTAAACTGATTTCCACAGATTTTTTATTTGATATTTACTTTTGATACAGCCTCTTACTATTTTACAAACCGAACGGGAGTTTGCCTGTAAGTTTCAATACGCCTTTCAAACATTTATGCGGGAAATCAACCTTGCCGACATACATCATGGGGCATCCGCGCGGAATTAATTCAATACCGTTTTCTTCACAGTATTTTTCAGCTTCACTATTATAACTTCCGTTTCCAATTGAGCTGTGTATCCATGCATATTTGATTCCGGCTTCTTTGCAATCTTTCAAAACATTCATGGTAACCGAAGGGGAAGTATTAATGAAAACTCCGTCAACAGGAGAAGGAATTGATTTTAAATTCGGATAACATTTATCGCCTTCGATTTCAACAGCATTTGGATTAACAGCAAAAACATTGTAACCATTGTCTTTGAATTTCTTATAGATGATGTTACCTGTTTCAGTTGCCGGATTTCTTGAAACACCGGCAACAGCAATGTTTTTCAAGGAAATAAATTTCTTAATTCTTTCGTTTATCGGATTCATAATTATGCCGGTCTGTTATCAGCAGTTATATCTTTTACGGGTTCTCGCTTTTCAAGTAAGTTCCGAACATTTTTCACATCAACAACCCATTTGTTAAGATATGAAATTAAGTTTTCCGTATAAATCCTTGATTTCTCGTAATCTTGTGTTTCAGGTTTGTTCTCAATTGCATCAATCAGTTCGGAATGGACATCATTAAGAATATTGAGTTCATCTTTGAAATTATGTTCCATATTTCCTCGCTAAGAAAAATTTTTAGTATTTATCAAATTAAGCTATACAACAAAAATTGACCGGAATAACTACTTATAATTTTCTTGCAACTACAACCACTTCCTTAAATGTATCGATTGTACCTGAAGAACTGTTTACCGCTTCAATCAATAAAATATAAATCCCCATTTTCAACGGCTGCCGGTCGTCATTATAGCCGTCAAAAATTATTGATCCTTCTTTCCCGAATAAGTTTGATTCGTTTATTGTGCGTACTTTTCTTCCTTTGCTGTCGAATACCTTAATTTGTATAGAGCTAACATCACGCGGAAGTTTATAATTAATGATTGTAAAATCCTCGAAACCGTCACCGTCAGGTGAAAACGGATTTGGCGTAACAAAAATTACTTTGTTCGATGATTTATTTTCAATATAGATAGAATTCTCTTTGCCAGGTGTAGCACCGATTGCATCTGTTGATGTTGACCAGTTGTTGTCATCATTTCCGTTAATGAACGGATTTATTCTCTCAAGACTTTTATTGCGAGTTGTAACCAATCTTGAATTGTGCCAATCATTAAAGTAATGAACCGAATCTACGGTCTCTCCGAATGCATCTGTTAATAAAACTAAGTCATCAGAATTATTTAAGCTGAGATTTCTATTTGCAATTATCAACTGGTTAAAACCGTTAAGTTCGGGATAATTAAAAAGTATTGATGAATCGGCAGCAACTACAAAATATGATTTGGGATTAACTACATAACTAGTTCTGGTAAGATTAGTTCTGTTTTTTGCAGCATCTTCAACTACCCAGTTAGCTATTTCAATATATTCATCGGATGTATTAAAGAATTCTATAAACTCGGAATTATCGGTTTCCGGGTTGAACATAATTTCATTAATAACAACTTTTTGATCTTCATCAAGCTGTTTAATATTAATAGTAGAATTTGTTGTTCCGGGGGTTGAACCTCCCAACGTAATTGATGGCAGCCAATTCAATCTATCGTTTGTAGGTGAATCAAGCGAAAGTCTTTCTAACGAAATTCCTGTAGTGGCACCCCACGAAGAGAAGTATTTCAAGCTGTCAATCAATGCTCCTCTAAAATCGAAAATTGTAATTATATCTTCAGTAGTATTAAGTATTCCAAAATCTAATTGAAATATATGAACACCTGTTTGAGAGATAAATTTACCGCCTGATGTATCATCTGCTATTATTATGTATTCGCCCGGTTTTACAATTATATCTTCACCAGTAATCAAGCGGGGAGAGCTATATGTACTTCCTTCGGCAATTCTCCAGCCTTTAAGATTTATATCTATGCTTGATGCATTAATCAGCTCAACCCATTCCGTACCTCCACTTGTCGGGGCATAAAGCACTTCATTTATTAATACCGAAGACGTTGAATAGCCGGAATAAAATGTTTTTGTTAATGTATTGTTCGCAAGATTCTCATCCAACGGAAAGTTTATTGTTGCGGTTGCAGCAAAACTTTCCGGCATTTGGTAATATGATGAGACTGTAATTAAGTCGGTTTCTCCGGATTGAAGAAACTGTCCTTGAAACTCTTCATAAACACCAAAGTCCGCTTCAAATATTACCGAATAATCCGATACATCAAATAAACCGGCATTTGTAATGTACATTGAAATAGTGATTTGTTCGCCGAGTTCAGGAAACTTAGGCGTTAAAAAAATATCTTCCATAACCAGATCATAATTTTTTGGAACACGACTGTTTATAAATCCCGGTGTTCCTTTTTGAGCAGCAATTGCATAATTCCAATTTGACGGGGCATTCGAAGGTCCATTATAATCCAACCGTTCAATAGAATGACCTGCTTTTCTTGAAAATTGATTGTTATAAAAAACCGAATCTATTGTATTGCCGAATCTATCGTAAATTACAACACCATCTTCGGTATTATTAAGGATAGCAAAATTAACGAGTATAACACCTTCTTTTAAGTTAGGGTAAAAGTTGTAAATGCCCGAGTCTTTAGATAGAACTACAAATTTCCCCGGGTCAACGTAAACATTTTCTCTTGTTATTGTAGTTACAGATGGAGTTGAAATCACATCCGAGACCCTCCAATCCTTTAGATTAATCGAATTCTCAGAATTGTTATAAAGTTCAATCCACTCAGGCTCGTCTCCTTCAGGCGCATACATTATTTCATTTATGATTAATGATAACGGCGC
>CAYLVF010000089.1:0-8679 GCA_964387045.1 uncultured Melioribacter sp.
TCGCTTCTCTATGTATTGGCGGCGGCGAAGCATCTGCGGTAATTGTAAAACAAGTTTAAGGGAGCACAAACATGAAAATTAAAAATGTAGCAGTTATTGGAGCAGGAACAATGGGTAACGGAATTGCCCATGTATTTGCACAGAACGGGTTCGATGTTCAATTTATTGATATCAATGAACAATTAGTGGATAAAGGACTTGCAAACATCTCAAAGAATTTAGACAGACAAATTAAAAAAGAAATCATCACTAATGATGATAAAACACAAATATTGGGACGAATTAAAAAAATTATTGGCGTTGAAAAAATCGATCCAAACACTGATTTTGTTATTGAAGCAATTATTGAGAATAGAGATGCTAAATTAAGTGTTTTCAGTAATTTAGAAAATATTGTTAAAAAAGAATCTATATTTTCTTCTAACACATCTTCTATTTCAATCACGGAATTATCTACTGTCTGCAGACCCGAGAAATTTATTGGGATGCATTTTATGAATCCTGTTCCGGTAATGAAACTTGTAGAAATAATTCGTGGTTATTCTACAAGTGACGAAACTTATAAAATTGTTAAAGAACTTTCGGAGCAGCTAGGTAAAACTCCGGTGGAGGTTCATGATTATCCAGGGTTTATTTCAAACCGTGTACTCATGCCCATGATCAATGAGGCTATATTTGCTCTTTATGAAGGAGTTGCCAGCGCTGAATCTATTGATACAGTTATGAAACTCGGAATGAATCATCCGATGGGACCATTGACTTTAGCCGACTTTATTGGTTTGGACGTTTGCCTTGCTATTATGGATGTATTATATGATGGCTATAATGACTCAAAATATCGACCTTGCCCATTACTGAAGAAGATGGTTGCAGCAAATAAGTTAGGAAGAAAAACCGGAGAAGGATTTTATAAATACGATACTTGACAGCTGAATGAATAGAGAAAAACACTATTATAAATATATAAAAATAATTGAATTTCGTAAGATTATAAGCAATTTTCATAGCTTCTTTGCAAAATTTAATCTTCCGGAATATACAACATTCAGTGTTTTTGCTATCTTTATAGGGATTTTTGTAGGAATTTCAGCTGTTATATTTCATCATTCAATAGAGTTTATGAATGAATTTTTCTTTGAAAAAACAGTTGAAGATTTTTTCTTTTTAGGTGCAGCTACCGTAATTTTACTGCCTGCTTTTGGAATGTTTATCCAAAGTCTACTAATCAAACTTGCTCCTGAAACATCAAAAAAAAGGGGAGTAGCGGAAGTTATTAAAGCCGTTGCATTACGTGGCGGCTTCATTTCTTTTAGAACAACTCTTTTCCACTTCATTGCACCTGTTATAAGCATCGGTACAGGAAATACTTTAGGACCTGAAGGACCGGCTGCACAGCTTGGTGGTGGTGTAGCCAGCAAGATTTCAAATTTATTTGGTATGGCTGACTCAAAAAGAAGAATGTTTACTGCAGCTGGTTCTGGAGCAGCAATTTCTGCGATTTTTAATACACCATTAGGGGGTATATTTTTTGCGCTAGAAATCATTTTATTGAATGATTTCCATGCTCCTACATTTTCTGCTCTGATTCTTGCTTCAGTTACTGCAAGCGCAATTTCAAGAGTTTTTATTGGTGATGCATCTGTTTTTGTATTTCCTAATCCTATTGTGGGTTCTGCAGGTGATTTTTATCTCTTTATAATTCTTGGGATTATTGCGGGTATTCTATCAATACTTTTTATAAAGTACTCTAACTTATTAAATAAAATAGTTAAGAGGCTTTTAGCTAAATCTTTTCCTCAATGGATTTTGATGATTACTGCCGGTTTGTTAGTTGGCATTTCAGGTTATTTCTTCGATGAAATATTTGGTATAGGTTATTCAGGTATAAATAGAATATTAGCAGGTAATCTAACTGCAAATATTGTGCTTGTCTTGCTTATTTTGAAATTTCTGCTTGTTCCGTTAGTTATTAATTCCGGGGGTTTCGGCGGAATATTTGCACCGTCTCTTTTCATGGGAGCAAGTTTGGGTTTTCTGTTTGCTTTTGCTTGTAATACATTTATCGGACAAAATTTAGATTATACTACATTTATTCTAGTCGGGATGGGAGCAGTATTGGGCGGAATTAACAGTATACCAATCTCTGCCATATTAATCATTTTTGAAATGACGCAAGATTATTCGTTTATACTTCCGTTGATGTTAGCCGTGGTAATTACTACTACATTAGTTCAATTGGTTCTTAAAGGGTCAATTCACATTAGGCAGCTTGAACAAGAAGGATTTAATATTTCTTCTGGAAGAGAGACAAATATTCTTAAATCGATGACCGTTGAGGATGCCATGTACGAGAAAATTATGACCATTCCTGAAAACACACCGCTGCCAAAATTAGTATCTATGTTTCTTGATAATAATACCAGCAATTGTTATACAGTCGATCATGATGGTATATTGACCGGACTCATCTCAGAAAATGAATTAAGACCAATAATCTCAGAATATGAAAATCTAAAGAATATAATGGTTGCTAAAGATTTGGCTAATCCAAATATAATTACTGTAACGCCAACTATGGATCTGGAATCTGTGATGAGTTTGTTTAGTAAAGAAAACCGCGATGAATTCCCGGTGATCTCAGAAATTAATAATGATGAGTTAATAGGTGTAATTTCTCGTCAGGATGTAATTGATGCATACAATAAAGAAAGTTTCAAAATGAATCTGGCTGATGGTTTTTCACAAGAGCTTAAATCTATTAGCAAAAATAAGAGATCTGCCGTATCGGATGGATTTTCAATAGTAGAAAAAACGGCTCCGGTTAATTTTATAGGAAAAAGTTTAGCTCAATTACGCTTGCGTAATCAATATGGATTAGAAGTTTTGATGATAAAAAAGAAATCCGCCGACATGTTTGGTGAAGAAATTAAAACAGAGATTAAGATACCCGATGCGAATTATAAAATCGAAGAAGGTGATATGTTAGTGATTTTCGGTAGTGATGAAAAGCTAAAATTAATCGACTAACGGTCTGAGCAAAGTGAAAAAGCGGTTTATACAATTTAATGCTGAGAATTGGAAAAATCACATAATGTATATTATGTAAACTATCTTATCTCCTGTTTATTAAAATATCCCGGAAAACTTTAGATAAATAAACACTATTATAACGAGTAAAATTAGATAATACAGCGGTGATTTGATTCTTATTTTTTGTCTAACGCGAGAATTTCGGAAGCCTAATCGTTGTTTTCTTTTTTCAAGTTTTTTTAATTCCTCATCTTTCTCCGGATCGTAAAATCTCGGTGTGTAATCAAAGATTTTATGTTGAGTTCTTCTAAAAAACATTTTACAGACTCTTTATTGTTTTTAGTTTCTTTTCATTTAAGGAAATATTGAACTCCACAGCGGTTTGCGACCCGATTTCACCGTCTAGATGAACGAAATATGGTTCAGTTATGCTTATTTTAATATTTCTTGATCGAAAAAATTTCGCTTTTTTTACTTTTTCTAATTTATTAATCAATGCATAAGGTAAATTTCTAATAATATCAAATCTTGAACCTGATGAGAAACTTGTTAAATCGAGCATATTATCTGTAGGGTCGGCGTTAGGATTAAGATAAAATCCTCCGCCGGAAGTTTTACCATTACCAATCGTTAATAATATATATTTACCAATGAAATTCTCGTTGTCCAGATTAACGGTACTTTGAAGATTCTTCAAGGATTTTAAAGCCCTCAATACCGCCAAAATATAAGAAAGTATTCCAGTTAACTTCTTTTCAAATTGATTGAGGTATGCAACGTACGCATCAAAACCAATACCAACAGCATTTATAAACCTACGATTTATAATAGTTTCGTCTTGCTGTTTAATAGAGCACAACCCGACATCCATCTCAATGGTTGAATGGAAATTTTCGTCAAACAAGGTTCTAAAGTAATTATTCTTTCCTCTACCGTAAATAAATCGAGCCACATCATTGCCTGATCCGAAAGGCAAAATTCCAAATTTTGCTCCAGAAGACAAATTAAAACCGTTTACAACTTCATTAACCGTACCGTCCCCTCCTACTGCAATTACAGCATCGTATTTATTATTACGTGTTAAATGTTGTGAAATTTCTGATGCATGCCCGGGTCTTTTTGTAAAATAAGTTTCTACCCGGATGTTATACTTTGCAGCGTTAGTTTCTATTAGATTGTGGACATCAAGTTTTTTAACCTTTCCGGCAACCGGGTTCACTATAAAAGCATATGGTTTCAAATAGTTATTCCACATCACTTGTTGAATAATGCGTTAATAAAATTTTGAGGATCAAAATTCTGCAAGTCATCAATTCCTTCACCAACACCAATGTACCTTACCGGAATTTTAAGTTCCTTAGCAATCTGAAAAATTATTCCGCCTTTTGCCGTACCATCTAATTTCGTTACAATTAATCCTGTAAGATCAGTAAACTTTGCAAATTCTTTTGCCTGTGCAATTGCATTCTGTCCAGTATTCCCGTCAATAACAAGGTATGTTTCATTAGGAGCATAATTGAGTACTTTAGCCAGAACTTTTCTAATTTTTCTTAATTCTTCCATTAAATTATTTTTTGTATGAAGTCTTCCTGCTGTATCAATTAAAACAATATCAGTATTTTCTTTTTTGGCATGTAAGAGCGTTTCGTAGGCAACCGAGCTTGGATCCGAGCCTGATAACTTGGATATAACCTGGACACCTGCCCGCTTTGCCCATATTTCAAGCTGCTCATTAGCTGCTGCTCGGAAAGTATCACCCGATCCAATTAGTACTTTCAAACCGGATTGCCTAAAATTGTTAGCTAGTTTACCAATTGTTGTCGTTTTACCGGCTCCGTTTACTCCAACAATCAAAATAACATACGGATTATAATTTTCAATTTTTTCAAAAGATTTTTCAGAATCTTGTCCAGTAATAAGAATTTCTTCCAGAGTATTTTTCAACGTTTCAATGACGGTATCCTTTCCCCTATCCGGATTGGATTTTAGATTCTGTCTTACTCTTTCTATAATCTCAATTGAAGTATCAACGCCTATGTCACATGAAATTAATATTTCTTCTAATTCATCTAAAGTAGTATCATCTAATCTAGCTTTCCCGGTTATTGTTTCATTTATTCCTGTGAATAGACGTTCCTTAGTTTTTTTCAAACCGTCAGTTAATTTTTCGAAATTTATGTTCTTAAAGAAGCTCATTTTTTTTGAACCTAAGAGCTTCTACAGACCTAACTATATATCCAATTAAGGAGAGAAGACTCATTAAAATTATTATAATATTATAGTGATTGAAAATTGTTGGGTTGCTACTCAAACCCAAAACTAGAAGGAGTATGTAGATGACAAGAATAAAGACAGTAATTTTTCCCAGTAAATTTGAGGGGAGCACCTTCCCGATTTTATTACTTATAATTAATCCTCCGACAAAGATTAAAACATCTCTCGCAACAACCACTACCAATATGTAGAGAGGTATAAGTCCCTTTGCAAAAAGTGTGAAAGTAATTACACCTACTGCTATTTTGTCAGCAATGGGGTCAATGATTTTACCAAATTCTGTTACATGGTCATACTTTCGAGCAAAATAACCATCTAAGTAATCGGTAATTGCGGCAAGCACCATTAGAAAAACAGCAAAATACCGATGAAAATCACTTTGCTCCATATTTTGTATAAAGTAATAAATGGGAGCAGTTAATAATATTCTTGAAAAGCTAAGATGGTTTGAAATAGTATGGATTTTATCTATTTTTATCATAGTTGCTATTTCTTAGATTAAGTAAAGTGGTTTAATTATCTTAAAGAACAAGGAATAAAGTCGGGTATTTAATTTAGAAAATATCATATAATTATTATACATCATATTGTTCTTTAAGAAATGCTGTATCAATCGCTACAGGATAATCACCCGAGAAACAAGCTGTGCAGAAAGAATTAGGAGCATGATCCACCATTGCTTCAAGCATTTGCTCATGTGTCAAATATGCCAAACTATCAACCTCTAAGAATTGTCTAATTTCCTCAATGCTCTCAAATTTATTCGCGATTAACTCAGTTCTTGATGGAAAGTCCATTCCATAATGACAAGGATGGTGAATCGGAGGAGAAGAAACACGGAAATGAATTTCCTTTGGTCCGGCTTCTTTTATAAGTTTTATCAATTGTTTTGAAGTAGTACCTCTAACAATCGAATCATCAATCAATACAACAGTGCGATTCTCTAAAACACCTTTTACGGTGTTAAATTTAATCCGAACTCCAACTTCCCTTTTTGCCTGTCCGGGAGTTATAAATGTCCGTCCTATATAATGGCTTCTGATCAAACCTATTTCAAGTTTAGATTGAATACCCATTTTAGTTAGCTGGTTTTCATACCCAATAGCAGCAGTATTTGAACTATCCGGAACACTCATTACAATTACTTTTTCACCATCTTTATCAATTACCGGATGATAAGTCGCTAAAACTTTACCGAGTTTACGGCGCATCTTATCAACATTGCTCCCGAATACTCTACTATCAGGTCTAGAGAAATAGATATATTCAAAAATACAGTGTTTACTTTCTTTAGAATCTGTAGAAACTTTATATGATTTAATAATGCCGGTCTTTACAACTTCTTCATCAATTACTACCATCTCCCCCGGTTCAACATCACGTATAAATTCTGCAGATAAAATATCTAGTGCGCATGTTTCTGAAGCAATAATATATGATCCGTTTAATTTTCCGATGCAGAGAGGACGAATACCATTGGGATCACGCGCACCTATTAATTTTGAATCAGTCAAAATAGTTAAACTATATGCGCCGGTAACTTGTTTTAATGCATCTCCAATTTGATCTATCTGATTTTCTAACCTATTTCTCGCAATTAAATGTAAAATTACTTCTGTATCACTGCTGGTTTGAAATATAGCTCCTTCATTGACGAGTTTTTCTCTAATAACTCTTGAGTTGGTTAAATTACCGTTGTGAGAAACAGCAAGATTTCCCATTCTATATTGGACAATGAATGGTTGAATATTTTTTACAGCTCCTGCCGAACCTGTTGTTGAGTATCTGTTATGACCTATAGCGGAAGAACCGACAAGTTGTTCAAAAATTTTGGAATCGGCAAAAACCTCTGAAACCAGCCCGAACCCTTTATAATGATTTATGTGTTTTTTACCATTATAATCTATTGATAGAGTTACTATTCCTGCTGCTTCTTGTCCCCGGTGCTGTAAAGCATGCAAACCGTAATATGTATTAACAGCTGCTGCTTGTGAATTATAAATACCAAATACACCACAATTGGAATTGGGTTTATCTACTTGCAAAACTTATTTCTCTTTGATTTTATAGAAAGATTTTTGCTTAACTATTTTCAGAATAATTACTACACTCCAAATTATTCAAAAAGGAACGGCGTTTATATTAGAAAATCCATTTCGAATGAATTTACTAAAATAAAGAATATAGTTTCTCTATACAATGAATAATTGTCACTATAAATAATTTGTTTTGATTTACATTGTGATGGGTTGATAATGTAAAATATATTAACTCGAATTTATTTTCGAGTAGATAAATATCTTTCAAAAGAATACTTGCCAGCACCAATAATTACAATAAAAATTAACCCGATTAACATAGACCAATCAGTACGTGTCGCATGTGCCATTTCCCAAAATCCGTCATTAATAAGAATTGGAAGTTTGGTTGTTAAAAGGGCAACTAGCATTATAATAATTAAAGGTATCGCTGCAAGCCGCGAATAAATACCGAACAAAACTAATAATCCGCAAACAACTTCAAAAGAAGGTACGAAATAACCAAAGAATTCCGGTGCGGGCAAGCCAATTTTGATGAACCTACCTACTCCCCTTGCTTCCGGATAGAGAAACTTTTGTATTCCTTCCGAAAGGAATACTGTACCTACAAGAATTCTTATTAAAAGAATTGCAAAATCATTATTATTTTTTTTAAATAGTTCATTAAACATTTTCTTCACCGTATTCTTTGAGGTATTGTAACGCAATAAAATTTTTCTGCATAGAATTTTTTTTATGGTATAAAAAATAAGCAATTATGAGAGTAATTATCTTTTATTATTTTTGAAGAATAAAATCAAATTATTTTTGATGTTGTACATCAGTATACAAAAATCGAGGGTTATTATGAATAAAAGCACCATTCTATTTCAAGGAATTGATACAATAATTTTTCGCGTAAAAGATGTTGCAAAATCTAAATTATGGTACAAGGATAAACTTGGATTTAAAATTATTTGGGAAGATATAAAATTGAAATTAGTTGTCCTTGATACCGGTGGTAAAACAAGTTTAACTCTTTGGCAGACGGAAAAAGAAATACTTGTATCTAAAGAAACAGCTTCTTACCCGATATTTGGCGTCAAAGATGCTGCTTTAGTTAGAGAACAATTAATAAATAATGGCGTTATTGCTGACAAAATTATTACTGATGATCATACAAAATATTTTACGTTTTATGATTCGGATGGTAATATTATGGAAGCATGTGAGGTGGTTGAATAAAATCTTTTTTAAAATGATTCTAATAAAAGCAGTCGTTATTAAAATCAAATCAGATCTTTGTATTTGTAAAAATTACGCGGAAAGTTGAACCAACATTTTTCTCACTTTCAAC
>CAYLVF010000090.1:0-8656 GCA_964387045.1 uncultured Melioribacter sp.
GAAAAGTTTGGGTCGAAGGAAATATGGAAATGCTTTCAAAAGAAGGAACATTTGTCGGTCAGCATATTTGTGTACCTTTGCAAGGTGCTGCGGTTCATATTAACGCATTTAATTTTCCGGTTTGGGGAATGCTGGAAAAGTTAGCGCCGACTCTTTTAGCCGGAATGCCTGCGATCGTTAAGCCTGCCCCGGTATCATCTCATCTTGCGGTAAAAATAACCGAAGCAATTGTTGAATCAAAAATTCTTCCTGAAGGGGCGCTTCAATTAATCTTAGGCGAACCGGTTGACTTACTTGATCATTTGACAAATCAAGATGTCGTTACTTTTACCGGCTCCGCTGCAACAGGACAAAAACTTAAAGCTCATCCGAACATTCTTAAAAACTCTGTCCGCTTTAATCTTGAAGCCGATTCTCTTAACGCATCTGTTCTTGCCCAGGATATAACACCCGGTATGGAAGAATTCAACCTCTTTGTTAAAGAAGTTGTTAATGAAATGACTTCCAAGGCGGGGCAGAAATGTACGGCAATTAGACGAACTCTTGTTCCAACAAATTTATTAAGTGATGTTACCGAAGCAATAAAAGAGAGATTGGTAAAAATAAAAATCGGTGATCCTTTTGATAAAGAAACAAGAATGGGTTCTCTCGGAGGTAAGCGTTATGCGGAAATGTTAAAGGAAAAAATTAAATTGCTCAAAAACTCTTTGGAAATAGTTTATGAAGGAAATGAAAAATTTAAAAATGATAATTCTGCATTTGCTAATCCCCTCTTGTTAAAATGTATTGACCCGCTAAACACCTTTGCACCGCATGAAATAGAGGCCTTCGGTCCTGTTAATACCGTAATGCCGTACGACACAATTGAAGATGCAATTAAAATTGTTAATCTTGGTCAAGGGAGTTTGGTCGCGTCTCTTTACACAACAAATTCTGACACTGCCGAAAAGTTTATTTTAGGATGCGGTTCTTACCACGGAAGAATAAATGTGATAAATAAAGATTGTGCAAAAGAATCAACAGGACATGGTTCACCACTGCCCCATATGACCCACGGCGGTCCGGGACGAGCGGGTGGTGGCGAAGAGCTCGGAGGCATCCGAAGTGTATTAAAATATATGCAGAGAGTTGCTCTTCAAGGTCATCCATCAATGTTAACAAAAGTAAGCGGACAATATCTTAAAGGTGCGCAATATAAAATTGATCAGATTCACCCCTTTAGAAAATATTTTGAAGAACTGGAAATCGGAGAGACACTTATTTCACCAAGACGCACAGTAACAGAAACAGATATTGTAAACTTTGCCGGTATCAGCGGTGATTTCTTCTACGCACATATGGACGATATAGCCGCCCGTGAATCAATGTTTGAAAAACGAGTTGCTCACGGTTATTTTGTTTTGTCTGCAGCGGCGGGCTTGTTTGTTCATCCGGCAAAGGGTCCGGTATTGGCAAATTACGGATTAGAGAACCTTCGGTTCATTAAACCTGTTTATATTGGTGATACGATTCAAGCAAAATTAACTTGCAGAAGAAAAACCTATAAAGAAAAACGTCAACCTGAAGATATTCCCAACGGGGTTGTTGAATGGTATGTAGAGGTTGTAAATCAAGAGGATGAGATTGTTGCTGTTTATACAATCTTGACTCTTGTACAGAGAAAAGAAGATAATTAACTTATAGTGTTAAGTTCCTTTAAATATTAGAATTGTTTTAGGAGATTTTATGAAGAATATATTTTTTGTTTCATTAATAATTTTATTGATAGCCGCTTCAACTTCATTTTCGCAAAACGATCCTCCTCGGTTAAGCCCGAAAGCATACGTCTCGCAAGTTGTTGGTTACACCGAAGTTTCAATAAACTACAGCAGACCCGGAGTAAAAGAACGTGAAATTTGGGGCGGACTTGTACCATACAATCAAGTATGGAGAACCGGCGCTAACGAAGCAACGGTAATTGAATTCGGCAATGATGTCGTGGTTGAGGGCTATGAAGTACCGAAAGGTAAATATGGTTTGTTTACCATACCCGGCGAAAAAGAATGGACAATTATTTTTAACAAAGTTTGGGATCAATGGGGAGCTTTTAATTATAAAGAAAGCGAAGACCTTCTGAGATTTAAAGTTAAACCCCGCAAAAGTGATTTTACCGATAGATTATTATTTACATTCAAATACGTTTCTCCTTATACGGCAGATGTTGTAATTGAATGGAATGAAGTAGAAGTTTCTTTCAAAGTAGAAACTGATTAAAATTATTGTTCCAGTGAATTATTAATAGTAATTATGAAAAAATTTGACATACCCGAACATTATAGAAGTTCAATAATTTCTACAATAAAAGAGCTTCGTAAAATTAGAGATCCACGCAAAAAGGATTTTACTCCCACCGAATTGGATTTCGGTCCGGTAAAGTTTTACATAGCCCGTCACTTTGGTTTCTGTTATGGGGTAGAAAACGCAATTGAAATTGCGTACAAAACCTTAGAAGAAAATCCCGGTAAAAGAATTTTTCTGTTAAGCGAGATGATACATAATCCGGGCGTAAATGCAGATCTTCAGCGGCAAGGAATTAATTTTATAATGGATACCGAAGGGAATCATTATGTGCAATGGGAAGAAATTACAAAAGATGATATTGTTTTAATTCCCGCATTCGGAACGACAATAGAGATTGAGAATAAGTTAATAGAAATGGGAATTCCAATTAAACAGTATGATACAACATGCCCGTTTGTAGAAAAAGTTTGGAACCGCGCTTACGAGCTGGGAGATAAAGAATATACCGTAATTATTCACGGCAAACATAACCACGAAGAAACAAGAGCTACATTTTCACATTCCGTTAGAAACGCAAAATCCGTTATTGTTAGAGATATAAAAGAAACCGAAACACTTGCTAAAATAATATTAGGAATTCTTCCCAAAGAAGATTTTTATAAAATATTCAGCGGAAAATATTCCGAAGGCTTCAATGTAGAAAAAGATTTGGAAAAAGTCGGAGTGGTAAATCAAACAACAATGCTCGCCTCGGAAACACAGGAGATTGCGGATTTACTTAAACGAACAATGATTGATAAACACGGCGAACAAAGCATTAAAGATCATTTCGCAGATACGCGCGATACACTTTGTTATGCAACAAACGATAATCAATCTGCTACTTATGGTTTATTAGAAACCAATGCCGATTTAGCAATTGTAGTCGGAGGATACAACAGTTCAAATACTTCTCATATTGTTGAGCTGCTTGAAGAGAAATTTCCGACATACTTTATAAACAATGCCGATAAAATTTTATCTGAAAAATTGATCAGTCATTTTAATTTTCACAGCAAAGAAGAAATTACTACCGGGAATTTCCTTCCGACAAACGAGCCGGTTAAAATTGTTTTAACAAGCGGTGCATCCTGCCCCGATGCTTATGTGGATGAAGTCTTAAATAGAATTCTATCTTTCTATGAAAATACCAGATCTCTTGAAGAAGTTATTGAGAGCTTTGAACAGTAAGTCTACTCTTTGTTAGCCGACAAATCCAACATTTTTACAGTTAATTCAATGACTGGAATTTTAATCTAACTGATCCCAAAGTTTGATACCGGGAATCTTACTGAAGTGTGAATCATAAGTAATTAGTGTTGAACCGGTTTCAAAAACATGAGCGGCAATCCAGACGTCATTGATAGGTATGGGAGAACCCTTCATTTTTAATTGATGCTTTACGTGTGCGAAGAATTCAGATGTTTCTACTGTTGCATTAATAATTTCAACAGAGGGTTTTTCAAAAAAGCGAGTTAAAATATTTTTGTTTTCCTGCTCCTTGCTGCCTCCTTTAAATCCACTTAGTAATTCGCCGATTACAAACACAGAAAGACAAACGATTGCCGAGTTTTCAATTTCTTTCAATACTATTTCATCACCGGCTAGCAAATTACTATATGCATTCGTATCCAACAGTACTTTTTTCACTTCCAATCGTCCCCATTCACTTTATTAAATTCATCGGTTCTTTTTTGGAATTCTTTTAGCTCCCGTTTATTCCAAACACCCAAAAATTCTCGGAACTCCTCTTCCTTCTTATTTTGTTGTGGACTGATTCCGAAGTGCTCTTCAAGAATTAACTTAATAGTCTGATTTAAACTTGTACCCTTTTCTTTTGCCCGCTTATTTAGATACTGGTACAGCTTATTGTTCATGTTATGTAATGTTATCGATTTCATTTTGATAGTGAACCATTTGTGAATCAATCTGGTTCAAAAGTAGTTAATTATTATTTAAAAATAAATGTAAATTGACAAGAAATGACCTAGAGCCTCTGCGGTTAATTGATGAACTTCCAGGGTGAGATGGAGCAATGATTAAACCAAGTCTGCGATAGAGCTGTAATTTGGGTCAAACAATCTTCGGTATGAGCGCATTGCAAATGAATCGGTCATTCCGGCTAAGTTATCACAAACTAATCTTGCGCGGGTAAGTTTGTCTTTAGTATTTACAATTATTTTATGACTGAATTCCGGCACAAGTTTAATATTATTTACTTTTTCGATGTAATTTTCTTTCATCACGTTGAAAAAGTTTGTCAGCATGAAATCACCTTTTGATTCCATTTGATGCAGTTGTGTTGATTTGAAAACCAACTCGGTTGCAATTTTTTTATAGAAATTTGCTTTCTCAAGACATTTATCATCAATAACCAATTTATACTTATACCGGTTTGTTTTGTTATCCATAAAAGTCTTTTGTTCTTCAATCGAACACGCATTGATAAAATCACCAATCTGCGAACCGAGTTTTGGTTTTATTTTACCGTCTTTAATCCACTCGATTAATTCTTCTAAATAAACAGACTCATCTTTGTTCAAAGAATAATCTTTGCCGTAATTAACAAGTTTGGCAATCGTAATAAATCCTCCGATAATACTATCTTGAATGTCATTAATAGCATAAGCGGTATCATCAGCCCAATCCATAATTTGACATTCTATACTTCTGAAAGAATCTGCTTCTTCACCTTGTGAAAATTGTTTGTGAATATCTTCGCCATCAAAAACAAAATTTAAGTATTCCTTTTGTTCTTTATATAGATAGTGGTTGAAAGGATCATCAAGTTCGTTAAATAAACTTTTGTATTTTAAAATACTATCAAGGAAAGCTCTGCACGGATTCATTCCTTTTCGAAAGTCCTCGGTTCTGTAAATTGTTTCGGTAACTATTCTTAGTGTTTGTGCATTCCCTTCAAATCCGCCGTACTCTTTCATAAGTTTATGAAGTGTTCTTTCCCCGGCATGACCAAACGGGGGATGTCCTAAATCATGTGTGAGACAAGCTGATTCGACCAACGATGAATCTATAAAATAATCATCGTTGAATATATCTTTTTCTTTGTGCTGAATATAATTACAAATTGATCTTCCTATTTGCGCAACTTCAATTGAGTGAGTTAATCTTGTTCTGTAAAAATCATATTCCCCGGGTAAAAAGACTTGTGTTTTGCCCTGCAGTCTGCGGAATTCTGATGAATGTATAATTCTATCTCTATCAATTTGAAAAGCATTACGGTAATCATGTTCGCGTTTGCTTTCGTGTAAACGCTCTGTATCAAATTCTGTATAAAAATTATTTATCATAATTGACTCATTTGAAAAGATTTGTTGGGCAATTTAACAAAAGTCGATTATAGAATCATTTTTATTATTGAGGGAAAATTGAGTGGTGGAAATTTTACGATTATGGTTGATTACAAAACCACACATACGTTATTTAATAATCTACCAACCTTTTATTTATCCATTGACTTAAACGCAACCGCATACATCTGAATCTGCTTCATCATTGCACCGAGACCGTTTTTCCTTGTTGGCGAAAGATGTTTGTCGATTCCAATTTCTTGTAAAAAATCCGGCGGGTTATCTAAAATTTCCTGCGGTGTTCTGTTATTATATACACGCATCAGCAACCCGATCAATCCTTTTACAATCATTGCATCGCTGTCTGCATCGAAACAAATTTTACCGTCTTTAAATTCGGGATGAAGCCATACTTGTGATTGACACCCTTTTACTTTGTACTTTTCATCTCTAAATTCTTCGGGATATTCTGGGAGTTTTCTTCCTAACCGAATTACCTCGCTATATTTTTCTTCCCAATCCGGCAAGTATTGAAATTCCTCTACGATTTCTTTTTGTATTTCTTGTATGGACATCACTTCCTCATTTTCTAATAATAATCAATAATAAATAATCATTAATCAATTACGGAGTTTTCTTTTGCTTGCCTCTTTCTTTTTTATCGGCTGCTTTTATTACAAGCGTCTGAATGTCTGTTACTCCATTTAAAGTAATCTCAACGTCATAAGTTCCCGGCTGAATATAATATTTTCCGTTATCTGCTTTTTCTATTTTTATTTCTTCTTCTGCTGATTCATTTAATTCATTAATATATTTTTCAACTACCGCAGAATCAATCGATAAGTCATACTTTACAAAATTCAATCCGTAATCCGAATCATCTTTTAATTCTTTAAGAAGTATTCCGCCGTCAGTAAGAATTTTTATAGAAGCTTCTGCGTCATTCTTAGAATAAAAAACAAGCTCAATAGCCGAGGGTTCGATTAAATTCCAATCCCAATTTAACCTACCCCATCTTGGTGAATACTTAATTTCTTTTTCAACAGGGAAGAAATGTAAATCTTTTGAAGTAATTGATTCGTCAAGTTTTTGAATATACTCAACATCGGCAATAAAAATTGATCTTCCGTGTGTTCCTAAAACAATATCATTATCTCTTGAATGAACAACTAAATCGTGAGCCGCAACAGCCGGCAATCCTTTTGAAAATGCAGTAAAAGTTTTACCATAGTCGATAGAAATGTAAGCACCATGATCTGTACCGACATAAAGTATATTCGGTTTCTTTGGATCTTCTTTAATGACGTTTACGGGTTCGGCTGGTAAATTTTTACCAATTTGTTCCCAAGTCTTCCCATAGTTTGTCGATCGATAAACCAAAGCACTAAAATTATCCCATCGGTAACCGTTAAGAGAAACATAAACCGTTCCTTCGTTGTGGTTGGATGCGTCAACTCTGCTAACCCAATAATCCTGGTGCAGTGAATCTGAAATTCTTTCCCATTTATTACCGCCGTCTTTTGTTATCCAAATGTAACCGTCATCAGTTCCCGCGTAAATTAAACCGAATTTAAGGGGAGATTCATCAATGGTTGTTAATGTTCCGTAAGGCACGTTTCCCTTCTTGCCTCCTTTAGTTAAATCATCGGAAATGGCTTCCCAATTTTCGGCTTTATCTAAAGAGCGATGAAGTTTATGCGAACCGAAATAAACTATATCCTGGTTATGAACCGAAAGATGAATCGGTGTCTGCCAATTAAAGCGATATGGTCTTTCGCCAAGACTATGTTCTGGAGTAATATATTTAGAGTCTTTGGATAGCGTATTCAATCTAAAATAATTTCCGAATTGATAACCGGTGTAAACGGTTGTGTTGTCCCGAGTATCAATTGCAACTTGCATACCGTCACCTCCCATCAACCCTTTAAAAGCATAATCACCGCTTGCATACCATGAATAATCATCCACATTAGTTGAAGGTCCGAACCAAACACCGTTATCCTGCATACCGCCGTAAACATTGTACGGTTCAGCCATATCAACATTTACCGTATAGAATTGTCCGACCGATGGAGTGTTTGCCTTGAACCAGGTTTCTCCGTAATCATAAGTAATGTTAACACCGCCGTCATTGCCGTTTATCATATGTGCGGGATTATTAGGGTTAATCCACAATGCATGATGATCAACGTGAACATTTTCTTTGTTAATAGTAAAGAAAGTTTTGCCGCCGTCGGTTGAACGCAAAATAGGTACACCCAAGATATAAATATGATCCGGGTTATCGGGTGCAACTCTTATCTCACCAAAATAATATCCGTATGTGTAATACATGTTTTCGATATAATTTAAGTTAGTCTTTACCCAAGTTTTACCTGCATCGTTTGATCTGTAAACTTCTGCGCCGGTTACCGGTGTATCAAACAACATGCTGTTTGCATCTTCAAGATATGCAACTATATCGGATGGTTTTATTTCATCGTCAGAAACTTTTTCGAAAAGCATTTCGGCATAATATTTTTGAGGGAAATTATGCCTATCTAAAAAATCATTTACATCTTTCGAATTTAGTTTAAGGAAATCATCTTTGCTGATTTTTCTTAGCAGATCTTTTGTTATTACATAATCTTCTTTTTCATCATCACGGTGAAATTGGTTATCCAAAAAAGCATAGATTATATCCGGGTCTTTTTCATAAACAGCCAAGCCGATTCTTCCGACACCATCGCCTGTTGGGAAACCGCTATCTTCAGTTGAGATTAATTCCCAAGTATTTCCTCCGTCAATACTTTTATAGATACCGGAAGTATTTCCCCCTTCAACAAAATTCCAGGCTCTGCGCGTTCTGTACCAAGACGATGCATAAAGTATATCCGGGTTTGCATGGTCTATAACCAAATCTATTATACCGGTATTTTGATCTATGTATAAAGTTTTATTCCAGGTTTTACCACCGTCGGTTGTTTTAAAAACGCCGCGTTCTTCGGAAGGTGAATAAAGCGCACCCGCCGCTGCTACCCAAATTATAT
>CAYLVF010000091.1:0-5974 GCA_964387045.1 uncultured Melioribacter sp.
AATTCAGTCAACTCATCATGAAAGATTTTTGTGAGAAGTTGACCGGGAGTAACAGAGGCAAGAACTTCCTTGCCCATCGCTTTTTGTTTTACGTCATCAATTAGTTGTTTAGCAACTTTGTAATTAACATCAGCATCTAAAAGAACACGCCTGATCTCACGAAGAGTATCGGAAACATTATTTTCAGAAATTCTACCTTGACCGGTAACCTTCTTTAATGCTCTATCAAGTTTTTGGCTTATGTCATCGAACATAGTCTAATTGAGTAAAGATACAAATTTAACAAGTCTTTTCAAATATCAATAGATTAAACATCTTTTAAGGCATTAGCACCGGAAACTATTTCAGAAATTTCTGTAGTGATTGCCGCTTGTCTCTCTTTATTGTAAAGTATATTTAATGAACGAATCATTTCTTTAGCATTTTCGGTTGCCATATCCATAGCAGTCATTCTTGCACCAAGTTCAGCAGCATACGAATCTAATAACGAAGTCCAAACCTGAGCTTTTAAGTGCCTAGGAAGCAAAGCATCAATGATTGACTGTTTATCAGGTTCAAAAATAAAATCGAAAGTTTTTAATTGTTCTAAATGTTCGTTAGATTCACTTTTAAAAGGAACAATCGGTAAAATCTGTTTGTGCGTTGTTACCTGCTGAATTACGGATTTAAATTCATTAAAGATAACAATCACTTTATCGTATTCACGTTTCAAAAATTTCTGTTTAAGTTCCGTAGTTAAGCTTGAGGCAAATTCAAAATTGAGATCGGAGAAAATACCGGGGTAAGAACCCGTTAGCTTATAATTTCTTTTCTTAAAATGATCTACACCTTTTTTACCAACGCAGTACAACGCTAATTTCCCGTTAGCTTTTAAGTGATTATACTTTTCGTTTATTAATTCTTCCGCAGAACGAATTACGTTCATATTAAAACTACCGCATAAACCTCTGTCTGATGTAATCACAACAATTGCAACGCTGTCAACTTCCCTTTCTTCAAAGAGCGGGTTTGAACTTCCTTTTTCAACAGCTATTAAATTTGATAAAACCTCGGCAATTTTTCTTGAATAAGGACGAGCATTGATAATGTTTTCTTGTGCACGGCGTAATCTTGCCGCAGAAACCATTTTCATAGCTTTAGTAATTTGCTGGGTGTTCGTAACACCTTTAATTCTACTTTTTATGTCGCGTAATGTTGCCATAAATTTTTAATTCAGAGTTATTCGCTCTTCTTAAATTTTCCTATAAATTCTTCGGCAGCTTGTTTTAGTTTGGAGACCGTATCTTCATTAAGTTGTTTTGATTTTCTAATCTCTTTAAGAATATCAGCATACTTCAGATCGACATATTCTAAAAATTCTTTCTCAAATCTCTTAACATCTTTTACCGGAATTGATTCAAGATAATCATTTGTACCGACAAATACGCTCACAACTTGTTTATAAACCGATATCGGCTGGTACTGACCTTGTTTAAGTAACTCAACCAATCGGGCACCTTTTGCAAGTGTTCTTTGGGTAGCTTTATCTAAATCAGAGCCGAATTTTGCGAAGGCTTCTAATTCTCTATATTGAGCTAAATCTAATTTAAGTGAGCCTGCAACTTTTTTCATAGCTTTAATTTGCGCATTACCGCCAACACGAGAAACAGAAATACCAACATTGATAGCAGGTCTTACACCGGCATTAAATAAGTTTGGTTCAAGATAAATCTGACCATCGGTAATAGAGATAACGTTTGTAGGAATATATGCAGAAACGTCACCTTGCTGAGTTTCAATAATTGGAAGCGCCGTTAAACTTCCGCCGCCTAATTTATCACTTAATTTTGAAGCTCGTTCAAGTAATCTTGAGTGAAGATAAAACACATCACCGGGATAAGCTTCGCGTCCCGGAGGTCTTCTTAATAGTAATGATAATTCTCTGTAAGCGGCAGCTTGTTTTGAAAGATCATCATAAATAACTAATGCGTGCTTACCATTATCTCTGAAAAATTCTCCTAATGTTGCACCGGCATATGGAGCAATATATTGTTGCGGAGCTGGAACTGATGCCGGAGCTGCAACAACGGTTGTATAATCCATTGCACCGTGTTCTTCTAATTTAGCAACAACTTGAGCAATGGTAGAATTTTTTTGTCCGATAGCAACATAAATACAATATACCGGATTAACTCCGATGGCTTTTGCTTCTTCAGTATGAGTAAACTTCTGATTGATAATTGTATCGATTGCAACAGCAGTTTTACCGGTTTGTCTATCACCGATGATTAATTCTCTCTGTCCCCTACCGATTGGTATCATTGCGTCGATTGCGGTAATACCGGTTTGTATTGGTTCTTTAACCGGTTGCCGAGCAATAACACCAAGAGCTTTACGTTCGATCGGCATATAATTTTCAGTTGGAACTTCACCTTTACCATCAACAGGTTCGCCGAGCGGGTTAACAACTCTGCCTAGCATTTTATCGCCAACAGGAAAGGATGCAACACGTTTTGTTCTTCTAACAGAATCGCCTTCTTTAATTTTTTCACTTTCTCCGAACAATACGCAGCCAACGCTATCTTCTTCCAGGTTAAGCACCATTCCCATAACCCCGTTGGGAAATTCGACTAACTCACTAGCCATAACTTTTGTTAGACCATAAACTCTTGCGATACCATCTCCAACTTGAAGAACGGTACCAACATCGTAAATATCAACTTCACTATCGAAACCTGCTAACTGTTTTCTGAGTACTGATGAAACTTCTTCCGGTTTTACTGCTGCCATTTTATATCCCTTAAGATTTTCCTATTAATTAACTAAAGTCTGATCGGATTTTGCCAATCTCTTTCTCAATAATCTAAGCTGCTGAATTACTGATGCATCCAGCATTTTATCTTTTAGTTGTACAATAAACCCGCCGATTAATGCGGAATCAACATCAAATGAAATACGAACGTTTTTCTTTGAATAATTTTCTAAACTTTTTGTTAACAATTCTTTTTCATTATTTGAAAGCTCGAAAGCTGTTGTAACTTTTGCCGGTACGATATTCATCTTTTCATCACGAAGTTCAAGGTATCTTTTTGTTATCTCGAATAAAATATCTTCCCTATTTTTCTTCACGACAAAATTGAGAAAGTTTGCGCTTTCTTTGTCAATTTTTGATCCGAATAATGCATTAAGAATACTTTTCTTTTTTTCTTCGTTTATTACGGGACTTTTAAGAGCGACTCTTAATTCTTTAGAACTCTCGAGTGTATCATGAACCAGTTGAAGGTCATCACTTACCACATCAAACCGATTTATATTTTCGGCTTGTTTAAGCAAAGCACTTGCATATCTATTTGTTATGCTGAATACACTCATATTTAATTTTTCGATATATCCTGAATATATTTTTCAACTAATTTTTTTTGTTTTTCGGAATCGAGAGTTTCGCGAAGAATTTTCTCTGCTGCATTAACTGCAATATCCGCTATTTCGGCTTTAAGATTATTGAAAGCTTCTCTATTCTTTTGTTCAATTTCCGCAGATGCATCTTGAATCATTTTCTGTGCGTCTTTCTTGCTTTCTTCAAGAATTTGGTCTTTCAAAGAATCTGCATATTCTCTGCCTTGCTTAATAATTTTTTGTGCTTCTTCTTCTGCTTTAGCTAAATTTGCCTGGTTCTGCATCAGCAATTCTTCTGCTTCTTTCTGAGCTTGCTCAGCCCTCTCCAGCGAATTTGTAATGAAAGATTCTCTTTCATTTAATGAATTAAGAATCGGCTTCCATGCAAACTTTTTTAATAAAAAAAGAAGAATGATGAAAGTAACGGATGTCCATATTATTAATCCTGGATTAACATCCAAAGGACCACCGGCTTCACCACTAGCAAATGCTAAAACAGCAAAGTGCATAAATCCAGCCATCACATATACCTAAACTTTTTTGAAAAAAATCACAAATTATTTTAAAGCCAAAAGAATACAAATAACGAGCGCAAATAGTGAAATACCTTCAATAAGTGCAGCGGCAATAATCATAGATGTTCTAATATCTCCGGCAGCTTCAGGTTGACGACCACTAGCTTCCATTGCTGAGCTAGCTAATTTACCGATACCGAATGCACCGCCAATAATTGTTAATGCGGCACCAAATCCAGCGGCTAAATAAGCAAATTCCATTTTATTCCTCCTAAAGTATTATATAGTTTTTAATGATCTTGATGAACTGCCATCCCGATAAACAACGAGGAAAGCATAGTAAATATATATGCTTGAATAAGCGATACCAATAATTTCAACGCAAGAATAAACAGCGCAAAAGAAACCGAAACCGGTATTACAAAATAAGCATGTAAAATAAAAATCAGTCCGATTAAAGAATAAATAACAATTTTACCGGCGAGCATATTTGCAAAAAGACGAACAGCCAATGCAAACGGTTTTGTTAACAACCCGAGTAATTCAACAACAACCATTATTGGAAGCAACCAAGTTGGTATTCCATGAGGAACAAGTCCTTTGAAATATCCAATAAAACCATTATTGCGTATTCCACCAATTTGTGTCATTATAAAAGTAAATACGGCGAGGGTTGCCGTAACAGAAATGTTACCTGTAACTGCGGCTCCGTAAGGGACAAGACTGAACAAATTCAATATCAAAATGAAAAAGAAAGCAGAAAGCAAATAAGGAACAAATTTTTCATATCCCTTATGTATAGTTGGTTTAGCAATTTCATCCCGTACAAATAAAATCATTACCTCAGTCATATTTGCAAAACCGGTAGGAACTCTCCTCTTTTTGTATTGTCTAGCTACGTTGTACAAAAGAGCAAACAAAACTAAAGCTGCAAACCACATATAGACTAAATGCTTGGTAATTGAAATATCAATTCCAAAAATTTCTATTTGAGGTAACGGAATTTTTATAAAGGGTTCAAACTCAATATAATTTGCATCCAATGTATGGTGCAAAATCCAATCACTCTCATTCGATTTCTCCGCTACTTGCAAAGAATCACTAACTATTTTATCGGTAAGGGAATCCATAAAGTTTTGTTTTACTTAGACTTACACTACTGCCTTGCTTTTATACGAAAATAATTTACTTCAAAAATTAGTGAAGTAAAATAAAAAATAAAGAACAGAAATATAAAAGCATATTCGTCAACATTCAAGAATTTTATCACAATAAATACGACAAGTAGTAGAAAAAACATTCTAACCAGCATACCGCCTAAGTTGTAGACGAGGAAGTCTTTATTTGGTTTACCGAGGGATTTTTTGAACAAAAAATAAGCGAAAAATGCATTTATCAGTGTTATTCCGGCAGTAAGGAAGCAAACTAAAACGAGATGCCATTCAATAACATCAAATAAATGTAATATTAAAAAGATGAGGGAAGTGCTTAATAAGATAATAATGATGGGTCTAATCATTTTTTTTCTTTTCATTCATATTAAGAACGGTCCGGATAAAATTGTAAACACCGGCAAAACCACCAAGGAAGGAAAAAATGATAGTTAAAATAGGATCAGTTTCAAATTTTTGGTCAAGCCATCTGCCAAAAAAAAACATGAGTATAATTGAGGCAGCTAGTTGTGTCCCTAGACCTAAATATGGTCCAACTTCTCTGTATGTCTCAAGAAATTTTTTTTGCTTATTTTTTGCTGACATCAGTCGTTTCGGATTTCGGTTTGCCGGAGTTCATGTTGCTTTTACCGTCGAACTTAGCACCTTCCTCAATTACAAGAATTTTAGCAGTTAATTCACCCTCAAGTCTCGAGTTAGCTTCTAGAATTACCTTTTCATTCGCTTCAACCGAACCTTGAATATTGCCTGTAAGCGTAACATTCATTGCCCTGACATCACCTTTGACTTCGGAACTTTCACCCAAAGTAAGATTACCGTTAACGGTAACATCGCCAATAACTTTACCATCAATTCTCATATTCCCTTCGCTGTAAATTTTGCCTTCAATTTTGACACCTGAACTTAGAATAC
>CAYLVF010000091.1:5984-8557 GCA_964387045.1 uncultured Melioribacter sp.
CGATGAAGAAGAGTTATTTTTATGAGCCATATTCTTCCTTATTTATTAATTAAAAATTGTAAAGGATCAACAGCCTTACCATCATACCAAATTTCAAAATGGAGATGCGGACCGCTGGATTTATAACCACTATCTCCACTCAAAGCAATTAATTCACCTTGACGAACTGCTTCACGTTCTTTTTTTAGAAGAATCTCACAGTGTCGGTAGACTGATACATAATTATTCTGATGAAGGATAATTATTGTGTTACCATAATCCGGAGTAAATCCTGAAAAAGTTACAACACCGCCAAGAGAAGCGTGAACATTAGTTCCTCTTCTAACACCATAATCTATTCCGAAATGACCGCGGGATGGCTCAAATCTTTTGATAACAACACCACTTACCGGTGCAAGAAAATTTATTTCCGAATTATCCGCATCGTAGAGTTGAAGAAAGTCTCTGAAAACAGTTAAAATATTTCCACCAGCTTTAATCTTTTTTTTGCGTGATTGTCGAAGTGAATCATAAATTGCGGAATTTGAATCCAATGAATCAGTTGATGCGATTATCATTGCATACTTTAATTTTTCATTTGATGATGCAAAACTTTGCAACTCTCTAGACAGGAATAGAACTTTGCTTTCTAATTCCTTTACTCTTTCAACTTGTTCACTTAGTTTTTCGTTTTCAAAGAAGAAAACAATATTACGCGCCGGTGTAAGAACTAGAATCAATACAATTACAATCGCGACAAAAAGAGAATACCCTAAAATAGCGCTGACAACCGATAAGAAACTAAACTTATATCTTTTCGTCTGCAGAACCGGAAAGTTAGGAGTAATATATACAGATGAATTTTTTATATCTTTTAGTTTTTTTATCATCTTTTTTGCATTCTTCTTTAGTGGAGCAAATATACTTAATTATGTAAAGAATATCTCTGCATTAAGATGGTGTTAACTTCCTCTAAAACTTTCTCGGGTTTAAGGTATAATCCGCAATTAAAATGCTTCTCCGGGCATTTCTGAAAACCGTGAATACCACAAGGTTTACAATCTAATTTATCATAAGAAATGACTCTACTGCTTTTATTGTAAGGATAAAAACCGAATTTCGGAACAGTAGAGCAGTAAATAGTCAGTACAGGAATATCGGCACACATTGCCAGATGAGTCGGTGCACTATCATTTGATATTAATAAGATTGATTTACTAAGAAGATAAATTGAATGAATAAAATTGATCTCTCCGCAAAGGTTTTTGACTACTTTGTTATTTTGAATAATTTGCTCGGCAAGCGGCTTGTCTTCTTTTCCTCCGACAACAATAATTTGATACCCTTTTTTTGCAAGTTCTTCCGCTATATATCTAAAGTACTCTATCGGGTATCTTTTTGTTGCCCAGACCGAACCCGGTGCAATAATAATCATCTTTTTTTGATCAAC
Organism: uncultured Melioribacter sp.; assembly: GCA_964387045.1. Classification (GTDB taxonomy): domain Bacteria; phylum Bacteroidota; class Ignavibacteria; order Ignavibacteriales; family Melioribacteraceae; genus SURF-28. The sequence goes on from CAYLVF010000091.1 coordinate 7,414, forward strand.
ACCTTTTATTTTTTTATCAACAAATTCTGTTGTCTCAGCACTCAGTGATAATTGCGGTAGTATTTTCCATGACTCATCGGTATAATTTTCATCAAGAAGTGATAAATTTCTTCTTACTTCATGCCAATCACTTTCGTATTTAATTTTATTCTTGTATAAAAAGTTCAATGCGGATTTGTCAAATGAATAACTCTCTTTCGGCTTACTTAGAAATGTTAAAACTGCACTTCGAGCCGATCTGTGGGGAGAATATATTTTGTCGTATTCTTTTGACTTAATATAACTTGCAAATTTTATTAACCCGGGAAACCCTTTATGCTTGTTTCGCTTATCGAATTCTATTACTTCATTAACATAATGAGATGCTTTAAATATTATAGAAGTTGATGGAATACAAACTACATCAACTAGAGCGGATGAAAATTTTTTTTTGATCTCTTGAATTAAAGGCAGAGTTAAAATCGCATCGCCGGGGAATGCTGTTTGAATAACTAGTATCTTCACATTAGTACTTCCAAATAACATGTATCAGCATCATTGTTTGTGATTTACATGAAATTAATTTTCCAATTAATGTTGATTAATATGCTTTAAATATTCTTCTTTGCCATTGCTGGTCGAATATTTCACCTCTTTTTGTTGAGTGCAATAGTTCATAATCGTTATATCCGAAAACATCACCAAAAATAAATATAACTCCACCATCAATTGAATTATACTCCCATATTTCATAAGGCTTTGCCCCGGGATCGTTATGGTGATTTTCTATATCATCGGGGGGACCGTATTTCAGATAAACCCTTCCCCTATCGGTACTAATGCCATCTTTGTTGAACGAACTAAATTTTTTATTTACATACTCAACACGTTCGGAATATTTAATTCTTTTTTCAGATGCAGGAAGTGTTAAATCAATATCACTATTTTTCCAATAGTTGTAAAGGAATTTTCTCTTAGCTTCTACCTTTCGTAGATTATTATATGTCTTTTTTTCATCGTTATTCAGAAAATATCTTAGTGACGAAAATTCAAAATCACATTCTTCTTCGGAAAGATAAATAAATTCGGAGGGCAAAAAGCCCGGGTCGTCTGTAAATTGAATGATATCAGATTCTATCGGGTTGTACAAGTAGAATTTTTTTGA
>CAYLVF010000092.1:0-1439 GCA_964387045.1 uncultured Melioribacter sp.
GATGGATTAGCGTTAACCCTTATTCCTTTCTGCCAAAAGGCTGTTATTGAATCTTTACCTTGTTGTGGTGACTTGGTTTCAAATTAAGATTTCAGTACAGCCTTTTGTTTTACCCTGTTTATTTACTTTTTATTTTTACTTTTTATTGATAACTTTGCTTTCCTTAAAGGCAAAGTAAAATACCCGGGATGATAAAAAAAGTTTTAATTTTATTTCTTTTCCTTTCCATCTCATTATATGCACAAGACGGGCAGAATGTAGGATGGATTTCCAAATTTGGGCTTGCCGGCGGTTTTAATCCAACTTATGTAATGCCGAATGTCGATCCCATTAATCAAATGCTTCCCAACTTCGGAGTTGATAAACTTTCAACTTCCGGTATGATGGCATACGGCGGTTCGGGTTTTATCTATATACTACTAATAGATAACGTTCGCTTAGGGGGTATGGGATTGGGACTCACACAGACTCGTGACGGAGTAGTTGATGGTTTTAATCGGCAAGTTGATTATTCCATGGGATTCGGCGGTTTCACGGTTGAATATACATTCCCGTTTATTAAATCACCTGCTGTTTCCATTGGTGCAATTATTGGTGCCGGAAGTTTAGAGATCGATATTTATCAAAATAAAAAATCCGGTAGTTGGGATGACGTGTGGGGTAATTTTGAAAGTGATGCTGACACAAAAATGTTATCGATGAAAAACTCATTTTATACACTTACACCAACATTGAACATCGATTACCCGGTAACAAGGTATTTGGCATTGAGATTAGGTGCCGGGTATATATTCACATTTGCCGATGATTGGAAACTTAATAACGACATTGAACTATCGGGCATTCCATCGGACTTAAAAGCAGATTCGTTTTTTATTCAAACAGGTATATATCTAGGATTTTTTGCTTTTTGATATTTCAGATCATTCATTATTTGTAAAAATATTTTATAGGGATAAGTTCTACATGAAAAAGATTTTCCTAGTTTTATTGCTTTGTACGTTATTTATAAACACTTTTGTTGCCCAATCGGATAATCAGCGAGATGATACGGATAAGAAAGGTTCCGGGGGACTACTCGGTACTTATCCGATGAGCGATACCAAAGCTATCCAAAGTTATTATCAAAATTTATTTAGCTCAAAATCCTCTCAGAGGATGAGTGATCTTTTCCCTTCATACGATGTTGACAAAGAAAAACTCATCGAAAAATTACGGGAAGCTATTCCTCTTCAAGGACCTGTTGACCCTTCAAAATATTTAGTTGGACCGGGAGATATTTTTGATATAACAATAGTTGGTAATCTTCCCAACTCACTTATTGTTCAGGTTTCACCCGAAGGTTCTTTAGTTATTCCAACGATAGGTGTTATAAACATAAAAGGGATGACGCTCTCAGAAGCAAAAATTGAAGTAGAAAAAGTATTGAAGCAGCAGTT
>CAYLVF010000092.1:1449-6668 GCA_964387045.1 uncultured Melioribacter sp.
GATTTCACCAAGAATATTTTCTGTTTCCGTTGCGGGAATTGTCAATAATCCCGGAAATTTCTATGCTTCATCTGTTCAAAGAGTAGATGAGGTGATATACCTCGCTAACTTAAAAACAAATTTAGCAATCTCCGAAATATCACAACTCCAAAATCAAGAGAGAGAACTGCTTAATCGACCTGGTATTATACAATACTTCAGAAACGAGGAATTAACAGAAAAAGAATTAAAAATGTCGCTTCGGAACATCCAGTTAACTCGATTGAACGGAGAAACATTAATTGTTGACCTAGTACGATTTTATGCTACCGGTGATGTTAAATACAATCCGTTCTTGCAGGATGGTGATCGAATTTTTATTCCGAACGAATCTCTTGAAGGAAACAGTATAACAATAAGCGGTGAAGTCCGGCTGGAAGGTCAATATGAATATTCCGAACATGATTCTCTAAGTTCGGTACTTTCTATTTGCCAAGGACCTACTAATCTTGCTGATTTGGAAAAAGTTAATTTATATAGAACAAATTTTTCTACGGGTGAAATAACCAGAATAGTTATAAACTTCCAAAACATCCTCAACAAAAGCGATAATGATATACCACTGCAACCCGGTGACCGTATCGTTTTCAGAAAAAAATATCCCAGGGAAACAGCTTTAAGTGTTACCATAAAAGGGGAAGTACTTTCTCCGGGTGTTTATCCTATTGAAAGAAACAATACTACAATAAAAGATATTATAAAAGAAGCCGGTGGTTTTACTAATTATGCTTCTCTGTCGGAAGCCAGTATAATTAGATTTGGAGAAGAGATAGACAAAGCAAATGAAAATCCTGACTATATGCGGTTAGCTGAAATGCGTTTAGGTAATATGAACCAAAGAATGAGAGAATACTTTAACTATGAATATGCTATTAAACGAGGAATTGTTGCTGTTGATTTTGTTGATCTTTTTGTTAATGACAATGAAAACTTCAATATTACTTTACAGGATGGGGATGTAATTATTATTCCCGAACAACGCAATTCAATTTATATTTTCGGTCAGGTAGCTCGTAACGGTTATTATAGTTATCTACCGGATGCTGATTTCAATTATTATATAAATCTAGCCGGCGGTTATGGCGAGATGGCTCAGTCCGGTGATGCGAGGATTATTAAAGCAGGTACTAAAAATTGGCTCGAACCGGGGGATACTTCAATTGAACCTGGGGATGCTATATATATTCCTCGTGAGATGGATTTTGAAGACAAAACTTTTAAATATTGGTTTACATGGTTTTCAGAAGTTGTTGCTGTTGTAGCTGGTATTGCAACGGTTATTTTAGTAGCTCAATCCGCAAAATAAAGGAAATTTAATTTTATGAATAATGATGAAATAAAAAATCAAGATAAGCAGATAACCGGTGCACCGCTTGTAGAATTTTTAACCGTATTAGTAAAGCACAGATATTTTTTAATTTCATTTATTTTTTCGATTACTTTGATTGCAACAGTCTATGCTTTGGTGGCACCTAAGTGGTATAGATCAACTTCCGTTGTTTTAGCTGCAGAGCAAACTGATTTTTTAGGGGGACTAAGTGGTCTCTCTTCTATAGTAAAGGGATTCTCTGCTTCAAAGGGGTTAGCTAGTTTAACGGGTAATACTGAAACTGATAGGTATCTGGCAATCTTACAGAGCGCAACGGTTCTAGATAATGTAATCAACAAGTTTAATCTTCGTCAAGTTTACGATATGGAAGATGATTACTATGAAAAATTAGTTAAAGAATTACAAAGTAATGTTAATATGGAAATCGGAGATGAAGGGCAGCTTGTAATTTCGGTATTCGACAAGGATAAACAGCGTGCCGCTGATATGGCTAATTATTTTGTTGAACAATTAAATGAAATTAATACACGTATGCATGTCCAAAATGCAAAAGCTAATAGAGAGTTTATAGAGAAAAGATATAAGCAGAATATGAATGATATAGTTACTCTTGAAGCCGATATGAAAAACTTTCAGGAAACTTACGGCGTTATCGCTGTCCCAGAGCAACTCGAAACTACTGTGGCTGCTATGGCGGCTTTATACGGACAATTAGTAGAAAAAGAATTGGAACTTAGTGTACTTGAACAGTCGCTCAATAAAACACACCCATTAGTTAGCATAGCACAAATGCAGGTAGACGACTTAAGAAGTAAAATTCAAGCAATGAACAGAGGCGAAGCAAAAATCAATGATGACGATATTAATTTATTAATTCCTTTTAAAAAAGCACCGGAACTTGCGGGTAAATATTTAAAGATCTACCGTGATTTAGAAATCCAGTATAAAATACTTGAGTTTATTACACCTTTATATGAGCAAGCGAAAGTTGAAGAAGTTAGAAGTACACCATCAGTTCTTGTGTTGGATTATGCTGGTCCTGCCGAAAGAAAAGCAAAACCGAAAGGAACAATTTATTTATTGGTTTCATTTGTAGCTAGCGGTATTATTGGATTATTTATTGTATTTACACTTCACATTGGTTCCAAGTTTAATAATCTTCAAGACACTAGAGTTTATTATATCAAAGAAGCATTACAAAAAGATTATTCTAAACTCCGTTCTTTTATTAACAAACGAAAATTAAATGGGTGAGATTACTCAACTTAAAAAAAATTCCATTTTTTATTTTGTCTCATCTCTTTCACGCCTTGTAGCGAATTCGCTAGTCTTTATCATTATAGCGAGAATTTTCGGAGCTGAAGATTTTGGAAGTTTTTCGACTGCTCATACATTAGCCACCCTCTTTTTATTACTTGCCGATTTTGGCTTTGATGTGCTTATTACTACTGAAATTGCTAGAAATAGAAGTGACATCGAGTCGATTGTTGGAAAGTATTTTCCAATAAAATTTGTCTTTACTTTTGGTGCGGCAATACTGCTTGCCTTTACCAATCTAATTCTTCCTATTTCCGATAAGTCTAAAACTCTTGTACTTATTTTTACTTTTTACATGGTCTTTACATCATTATTGAATCTTCTGTTTGCATTTTTCAGAGGGATGGAAAAATTTAAGTACGAAGCCATCATCTCAATGGTAAGTAACTTTATTTTACTTCTTATGATTACCATTCTAGCCTACATTCAATTGGAATTGTCATTAATTGCAATTTCGATGGTATTGGTTAAACTAATAAGTCTAATTGCAGCGTATTGGATTTATAAAAGAAATTTAAAATCGGTCAACTACAATTTTAATTTTTTTAAGCTGAAAACCGAATTTCGGAAAGTAATGATATTCGGATTCCATCTTCTGTTCGGCACATTATATTTTCAGATTGATTCAATTCTCATATTAACGATACGGGGAGAATTTGAAGCCGGATTATACCAGGCTGTCTTTAAGTTAATGGTTATTGCATTGATTATTCCAGATGTAATGGTAGGTGCTTTGATTCCAACACTTACTAGGTTATTCAGTAATTTTGATATTAAATGGGAGAATATTAGCCGTGTTTTGTTCAAAGTTCTCTATCTATCTGGATTGCTTGTTGGGTTTATCTTCTTCAGTTTTTCTGAGTTTATATTAACAACTATTTACAATAAACCTGAGTATTTACAGTCAGCTTTCTTACTAAGAGTTGCCGGTATTATTGTTTTTATAAGGTACTTTTTTGAAACATTCGCTGCTTCTTTAACAGTTCAAGATAAACAAATTCATAGAACAATAACTGTAATAATTGTTTCGATAATCAGTGTATCTTTAAATATAATCTTACTTCCAAAATATGGAATTGAAGCGAGTATTCTTATTTCATTATTTACAAATTTAATTGCCGGAATATTTTATTCGATCTTTGTTCATAAATTTTTTATCAAATGGGTTCTTGACCCGAAATTTATTTTCCCCATTTTTATCATTATTATTTTATCGCTGCCATTTTTTGGAAACATATTTGTGTCGAACTACATCCATATTTTTGCTGTATCGCTCGTCTTTATTATTGCAACTACTTTCTTCAACTTCTCGGCTAAAGAAAGGCAACTGTTATTTAAGATGAAAGAGAATATTGTAACGTGAAAGAACCTTCAGTTTATATATTATTACTTAATTACAACCGGTATGATGACACTATAGAATGTGTTAACTCTATTAAAGAAATCAGTTATAATAATTATAAAATTGTGATAGTCGACAACTGTTCAACAGATAATTCCTTTTCGAAGTTGAGCGAAAGATTCGATGATATAGAATTGCACCGGACAGAAGAAAATCTTGGTTATACCGGGGGTATTAATTTCGGTCTTAAAATAATTAAAGAAAAGAAGGCGGATTATATATTAATTCTTAATAACGATACTATTGTTGATAAAGAGTTTTTGAACCACTTAATTGATGCACTGGAAAATAATTCATCTGCCGGGGCTGCATGTGGAACCATACTTGCCAACCATGATCGAAATAAGATTTGGTATGCGGGTGGTAGTATTAATAAATTCAGAGGTATCGCTATTCATAATTTTAAAGACGAAGACATATCTTCACTTCCATCGAAGAATGTTGTTACTGAATTTGTAACAGGATGTATGATCTTTCTCAGAAATGAAATTTTAGAAAATGTTGGTTTCGAAGATGAAAGATTTTTTATGTACTTGGACGACATAGAGTACTCCATAAGAATTCAAACGAAAGGATATATTCTGTTATATGTTCCTAAGTCGATTATTTATCATAAAGTCTTTGGCGAAAAGGAAAATCCTTTTAAGTTATATTACTCGGTTAGAAATAGATTGTTATTAATCAATACTGCGGTTAAACACCCGTTTAGATTTTTTGCACGTATATATTTTTATTTAGTGATATCATCTAAACTATTATTTTGGAAGTTCACTAATACCAACTTTTTTGAAGCAGGTTATGCAGGAATACAAGATTACTTAAAAGGGATTTTTGGTAAAGGAAGAGGACATAATTTTTTAAGTAGATACTAAAGTAATGACGATCATAAGTTTCATATCATTTGCAATTATGCTTTTAGTTATTATAAGTGGGTTACGAAAAGAAAGTGACTTTTTTTCACCTGCTCGTATTTTCCTAATTATTTGGACTGCAGCAATTGGTCTTGCTGATCTTAAACTGAGCCGGCTTCAAGTTGAATGGTCTCTTTTTGGTTGGTTCATGCTTCTATCCGGGTTAATTGCTTTTTTATTGGGTATTTATATTTCATATACAATTTTTTGGGATAAAAAA
>CAYLVF010000092.1:6678-8504 GCA_964387045.1 uncultured Melioribacter sp.
AAGAGTACTTTTAAAAATAAATCTTAGCTTATGAAAATAAAAAATCTTGTAGAAGTCAGAAATACTATAAGAAATGTTGAGATTAATAAAGACAGAATGTTCAAACTAATTCTAGTCTACTTTGTTATCTATATAGTTAGCTATGTAATGGAGTTTTTAATTGAAGGTTATATCCCGTTATTTACTCCTCAGCCAGACAAAGCAAGAAAGATGTTTGGAGTCTTTGGGCTTCATTTATTGGTCAATGGTGTAAATGTTATTCTGTTTTTAATTGTACAATATTTTATTCTTATTAAAGCAGATTACAAGCGCAAGATATTCTTATCGATAATTTTTTTACTAGCCACCGGTACTTTTCTATTTCTGCTTCAGCGTTATAATTTCTTTATCCTTACCGTTATGGTTTTTGCATTCATATATTACTCCGGAAGAAATATAAGATTAAGAACTTTTTTGATTATGGGTTTAGTTCTAGTTGGCTCGGTAATGATTATACGTAGTTTAAGAATTGCACAATTAGCAGAATTTTATTTTTATTATATGGCTGAAATGAAGTTTTCAGTCGATTATGCAATATTTTCTGAGCCATATATGTACATTGTTATGAACCTCGAAAACTTTGTACACAATTTTGATAAAATCAAAAATCACTCTCTAGGTTTTTTTACAATGGATTTCTTAACAGCACTATTAGGAATAAAACATGTTATAGCTGAATATTTTTCGTTAGATAAATTTCCTTACTTTATCTCCGGTTATAATACATTCCCATTTTATTGGGCTTACTATTATGATTTTGGAATTTTGGGTCTATTCTTTTTACCGACTTTTTTGGGATTCATGATATCTTACGTTTATTATAAATTACGGACAGAACCAAATGTATTTAGATTAGTGCTTTATTGTATTGGGTTCATCGTGATAGTTATCTCATATTCGTCTGATCCGTTAACCCGATTAGATATGGTCTTTAATTTCACGGTAATTTATTTATCTCAATTCTTTTTTATTAAGAAACCGGAAAGTAATTCTTAAAATAAATTCGGTGTTGAATTTTGAAAAAAGTTTGTGCTGTAATTCTTAATTATAACGGATTTGCGGATACTCTAAATTGTGTTATCTCACTGCAGAATTGTTCGTATCCTTATCTCGATATCATAATCGTTGACAATGCTTCCACCGATGATAGTGTTGAAAGAATTAAGAACAGGTTTCCCTATATTACTTTGTTACAATCTCAACATAATGGTGGATATGCCTCAGGTATGAATATTGGGATTAGCTATGCTTTGCAAAGCACATACGACTATATATTAATCCAGAACAATGATACGGAAGTAACGGAAAATTTCCTTCATCCGATGCTTGATGTTTTCGAAAAGAGCAAAATTGCTGGTATAATTTCCCCTAAAGTAGGTTACTTAGAAGAACGAAATCAAATTTATTGTGCGGGAGCAGAAATAAGTGTTTTATTTTGCGGCGGCAGAGCTAAATTTAAAGGTAAAAATATAAGAAACTATGCAAATGTAAATCGAAAAATATCTATGGCTGAAGGTTGTTGTTTCCTAGTTAAAAGGGAAGTCTTTGAACAAATTGGTTTGATGGATGAAAGTTTCTTTATGTATTTTGAAGAAGTAGAATTTTCCGACCGAGTAAATAAAAAATTCGATATAATTTATGTCAACGACTCTTTGATTTATCATAGAGGCGGGGGTGGTAAACAATGGAGTAGATATTCCCCGTTATATTACTATTATTATACTCGCAACCGTTTCTTATTTTTTCGAAGAAAAAATTTTGTTGTAAAATTATATGTGCTAATTTTT
>CAYLVF010000093.1:0-8484 GCA_964387045.1 uncultured Melioribacter sp.
TTGTTTTATCTCTTCTTAACGATAGATAAAAAAGATAAATTGTTAAACCCGTTACCGCAAAACCAATCATCTGCGGATAAGTGGGGGATTCACCAAAAAATATAATTGATAAAATCACCGGTATAAAGAGAGAAATCCTCGAACTTAAAGTAGAAAGTGCGGTTCCGGCAACATCAATGGATTTAGAAAAAGAAAAGAAACTAAAAACGAACACCGCACCCATTATGCCGCCGAAAAGAAATGTAAACAAAGAATAATCTGAATCCGGTTCTGTAATAAATAAAACAAACCCAATTGCAGCGGCAACAAAATAATTACTCGAAATCAGTAATATCGAATTACCTTTATTAACACTGCTGTACTTAAGTATTAATGCAATACTTGTTGAGCAGAATATGGTTAGTATTAATGATGCCAAAGAAAAAACCCCTTTAGCCTGACAAAATAAGTTTACAAAGATAAATCAAAAGAGGTTGTCTAAAAAGTAATTATTCAAAAAGTGGAATTATGAAAACCATAATGATTTGGGAAAGATCATTTGTCATTATTAACTATGCTACGTAATTCATTCACTAATAAACAACAGCCGAAAGGTATCCTATTTCTTCCGAAGTATCCCCGATTTTATCGCTTGAATCACTGCGAGAAATAGTTGCTGAACCGGTTATTATTATCATTGAAGTACCTGTGTTATAAAAGTAAGGTCCTATCATAATCTTTTTTCTTTATACACTATAAAGAATGCGTAATTTGTAGCAATATTCAGTTTGACAAAGTGAGAATGAGTCAATTAAAAAGTAATGAAATAGTATTATATTTATTCAGAAGATTATTTATCCGATCTTTCTGGATAAATTTATAATTCCAAATGAAGTTTATATGTTTCTATTATTATTATATCTCGGAATCGCTATTTTCTTTTCATTTTTGTGCTCAATGTTAGAGGCCGTAATTTTAAGCACAACATCAACTTTTGTTGATATTAAAAATGAAGAAAAGAAAAAATATGCCGTAAAATTAAAGCGTCTTAAAAATAAAATCGATCAACCTCTTGCTGCGATTTTAACGCTAAATACTTTTGCCCACACAATTGGTGCTGCAGGTGTTGGCGCTCAGGCACAGTTGCTTTGGGGAAATGAATATTTATCAATTGTTTCGATTGTTCTTACCTTATTGATTTTGTTCCTTTCCGAAATTATACCCAAAACTATCGGAGCAACTTATTGGCGACAATTGGCTCCTTCTGCCACATACATCATTCTTTGGATGATTTATATTCTTTATCCATTCGTTATCATAAGTCAATTATTAACAAAAATAACCGGTAAGGGGGAAAAAGATAATGTTTTTACAAGAAAAGATTTTTCGGCTTTGGCAAAAATTGGGACAAAAGTTGGTGTGTTTAATAAAGATGAATCACGGATCCTTGACAACCTTATAAACTTCAACAACATTATTGTAAAAAATATTTTAACACCTAGAACTGTAGTTAAATCTGTAAATGAAGATGTTACTGTAGAGTATTTTTATAAAAACAATGAAACAACAACCTTTTCAAGGATTCCCATTTATAGCAGAAACAGTGACAACGTTACCGGCTTTATTCTGAAAGATGAAGTGTTAATTGAAATGATAAATAAAAACTACAGCAAAAAATTGCGAGAATTGAAAAGAGAAATTACAGTAGTTTTTGAAAACTATCCTGTCCATAAACTATTTAAGGATATGATTCAGAATAATGATCAAATTGTTCTCGTAATCGATGAATATGGGGTAATGGAGGGAATTGTAACAATGGAAGATATAGTGGAAACTCTTCTTGGCTTGGAAATAATGGATGAAACAGATAGTTATAAAGACATGCGAGAAGTGGCTAAGAAAATTTGGACTGAGAAAAGAACCCAAAAGTGATTCTGTCATTGAAAGAGAGAATAATATGATTAATAAATGACAGCCGAAAGATATCCCACAACTTCCGAAGCATCACCGCTGGTATCACTTGAGTCACTTCTGTGAATTATTTTAGAATTGGTCTTGCTTAGTTTATGTGCTGCTTTCATCAATGCGACTATACCACCGCCGCCGCATGCTTCGCAATTTCTTTCTGTTAAATCATCCTGAAGTAAATTAAACTGAAATTCGAGTATTCTGTTTGCAACTATGGAATCAAGTCTATCCGCCTCAATCTTTGAATAGAAATGAGATAAATCAGTGCTTGCAACAACCAAAGTATTCTCATCATAATTCTGAGCCAATTTCTCTGCTAATTCATCAACATAAATTTTAGATTGATCACCGACTACAACCGGTAATATATTTATCCCGGGATATAGAAATTGCAAAAACGGAAGATGTACTTCCAGGGCATGTTCGGCATGATGACCGTTCGAACCGATAAAAATAGAGTTACTATGTTCGATAAATTTTTCTCTTAACTTATTATTCACTTGAACATCACCAAGAGGAGTTCTATACGCATCCCCTTCATATACGGAAATACCGGGGAAATATTCTCTATGGCTTGGTGAAATAATTATTGCCGTTTCATATTGTTTACCGGAAACAGCATGATATCCATAAGCAGCAGTTTTCCCTGAATATACATAACCTGCATGCGGCGCAATCAAACCGAATACATTATTGTATTTTTTTTCGGAAGAGGCATATTCAAATAATTGTGATAATTGTGTTCTTAATTTTTTTTCATTTGCCGGATAAAACATCCCCGCAACTGCCGGTTCTCTTATTAATGTCATCATTCCTCCAAATCTTTTTCACTAAATACCAAAGCGGTAAACAAAGATATGTTGAGCAACTTTTTACGCCATAAATCTTGAGGAGCACCGGTTTTTCTACAAATTGCATCGAGGTATTGTTCTTTATTCATCCCGTGTTCGATAGGAACTTGAGGAAGAAGTAATCCACGTCTTCCTTTTTCCTCTAAAATCAATCCGTGTTTGCCGAGTTCAATTTCATCATAACTTTTCATAGGGAATGCTTCGGATAACACGGAGATTTCTACTTCAATATTTTCGTATTCATCTTCCGTCAAAGGATAAAATCTCGGATCTTCAAACGCGGCATGCTCGGCGGCTTCATGTATAGTCTGATATAAAGGATCATCCGAAGTTATATATCCAATACATCCTCGAAGTTCGCCGCTCATTGTTAACGTTACAAACACTCCGCATTTAGATTTTAAGTTCGGATATTTCACAACGTCGAATTCAATTACTTTTTCAATATCAAAAAGTTTTTCTTCGATGCTTGCTCTTGCCAATTGGATTAATATTTTCTTTTCCTCGAGTGAGAATTCCATCTTAGGATCGATTGATTTTATATATCTCTAATTCTTCTTTTCCTTTCAGCAAAAAAAGGAAGTTTTTATATACAAAAAAGGAATCAGTCATAAAGGATTCGGTATTGGGAGTAAGAGTTATGTTTAATATCTCTTGCTTATTATCGGTATTAATAACGGTGAATTTATTTACCATACTATTATCAAAAACTTTTGTATGATAACTTGTAAGAAGAACATTACTGTAAACAGTATATTCAACTTCACCGACAATTTCAAGTTTTGATTTAAGCTCTTTTATAATTCCGCTTACTTTTTCATTTTTAGGTTGAATTGTTTCCGGGAAAATGTAGTCATTATAATTTTCCTCTTCTCGTGACTGATTATAAATAGAATTAACTCTTTCCGCGTTGTTTCCTAAATCTTCTATTAACTCGCCGGTCCTATAATTTAATGTATAGAATATTCTCCCCTCAAATTGTTGTTTGTAACAGTAAACTTTATTGTCATGAATAAATAAGTATGAATATTCTTCGTTACGCCAGAGTAAGTGATTCAATTTAATATCATAAGCAATAATTTCTTTATGTCCAGGCATATCGGGTTTGGAATATTTGTGAAAGAAAATTATGCCTTTATAAATTTTTTCAATACCGATCCAAAATTTTTCGTTTAATTGAAAATCGGAAAAGATTTTTTTCTTGGATAATAATTCAAAGCTGTCAAAGTAAACTTGCTTATCTGCCGTATCTCTTTTTTCAATTACAATGTTTTCATCATCCGTAATTAGTATCCGCCAGATTTGCTTGTTAGGTTTATATTCTATGTGTTTTTCAAATTTCATTTTTGCTTTAGTTAAATTTTTCTATGCGGTTCTCTGTGTAAATGCCATGGGGACACCCACAAAGTGGTGGCTTTGCCAAGAGGTCACAGAGAACCACAGAGTTTTATTCAATCGGTTTGAAAGTTGCCGTGAAATGACGAAGCATCGGCGCTTCGTATGTTATTTCATAACCTTTCAGTTTATCTCTATTCTTGTAAACTTCAATCACCACTTCGGCAACATAATCAATGTGGCTTTGAGTATAAACTCTTCTTGGAATTGCAAGTCTAACTAATTCCATCGTCGGTGGAATTAACTCCCCGGTTATTTTATCATACTTCCCGAACATCACACTGCCGATTTCAACAGCACGAACTCCGCCTTCAATATACAATTCGCATACAATTGATTGTCCGGGATATTGACTTGGCAAAACATTCGGTAAAAATCTTTTAGCATCGATATAAATCGCGTGTCCTCCCGGCGGTTCGATAATCGGTACACCGGCTGCAACAACTTTTTCGCCGAGATATTCGATACTTCTGATTCTATATTCAAGATAATGTTCATCAACAACCTCTTCCAAACCCTGAGCAACAGCTTCCAAATCTCTGCCCGCAAGTCCGCCGTATGTTGGAAACCCTTCGGTAACAATCAATAAATTTCTACATTTCATCGCGAGCTCATCATCGTTAAGAGAAAGGAATCCGCCGATGTTTACGAGCGCATCTTTTTTTGCACTCATTGTTGCACCGTCACCGTATGAAAACATTTCTTGGCAGATTTCTAAAACAGATTTATTCTCATAACCTTTTTCTCTCTTTTTAATAAAATATGCGTTCTCTGCAAAACGGCAGGCGTCAAAGAAAAGAGGAATGTTATATTTTTTACAAACAGCACTAACATCCATCACATTCTGCATTGATACAGGTTGTCCGCCGCCGGAATTATTAGTAATTGTTAACATCACTACCGGAATATTTTCGGCTCCGGTTTCTTTAATAAATATTTCAAGCTTTTCAACATCCATATTCCCTTTGAAGTCCGCTCTTTGTTCGGGATGTTTACCGACTTCACAAAGAAGATCAACAGCTTCTGCTCCGCTGTATTCAATATTAGCACGAGTAGTATCAAAGTGAGTGTTGTTCGGAATTAATTTACCGGGTCCGCCGAGAATTGAGAACAATATTTTTTCAGCCGCTCTTCCTTGATGAGTTGGAATTATAAATTTATCACCGGTTATTTTTCTAACGGCTGCTTCAAATCTGTAAAAACTTTTTGAACCGGCATAAGCTTCATCGCCGTCCATAATTCCAGCCCATTGTTTGGAACTCATCGCCGAGGTACCGCTGTCTGTCAGTAGATCAATTAATACATCGTCAGCGTGAATTAAAAACGGATTATAACCGGCATCTTCTAATATTTTTACGCGTTCTTCTTTTGTTGTAAATCTAATCGGTTCAACGGATTTGATTTTGAATGGTTCGATAATAGTTTTCATTAAATCTCCATAAAATTTTAGTATGGAAACTTACCTCAATAGTGAAAAAGAGGCAAATAAATCGAATTTACACAGAGCTAAATAGTTCTTGTAATATATTCTTGACAAATAGTAAATAATACTTTACATTTTGTCGTGTATAATTGCTAATTATTATGAAAACTAGAATAAAAGTATTAAGAGCAGAAAAAAACATTTCTCAAGATGATTTGGCAAAATTAATTGAGGTTTCCCGCCAAACCATTAACGCAATAGAAAATGGTAAGTTCAACCCTTCTGTGAAGCTTGCTTTAAAAATGTCAAAAGTTTTCGGGTGTAGTGTTGAAGAAATTTTTCAATTAGAGGAGGATGAAAAATGACACTAAGAGGAAATTTACGTGCGTTTCATTTTATCGAACTTTGTACCGGCATATTGCTTGCAGTATTATTTTACTTTTTTGGTGATTTTGGCTTGATAGGAATTGTTTTGTTTTTTATAGGAATGGCTCTTACGATGAAAAAAGATTTTGATGAACGCGAAATTTATTTGAGCTACAAAATCAATAGTTATGAAGGAATTTTTATCGGGGCGGTAATGACGGTAACATACTTTAAATTTCCCGATGCTAATTGGTTTTACGTATTCCTTGTTACCGCATCTATAGCTAGAGGAATCATCGGTGTCGTTTCTTTTAAAATGAAGTGATCTTTGAATAAAATAGGGCGTGCAGTGTAAACATAAAATACACTTCACCACTAGGAAATCAGAGGAACACGAAGTTTGTCCGGTAAAAAGAGTTCTTGCTCAAGGTCATTAAAAATTTGTAATTTAACATAGGCATCTCATTTAATTAATCATTTGGAGGGGCAATGGATGAATTAAAAGACCAGGAAGTAAAATCTGAAGTAGAATCATCGGAAGAGGATTTTGAATTAAATCATACC
This sequence comes from uncultured Melioribacter sp., assembly GCA_964387045.1. Taxonomy (GTDB): domain Bacteria; phylum Bacteroidota; class Ignavibacteria; order Ignavibacteriales; family Melioribacteraceae; genus SURF-28. The sequence goes on from CAYLVF010000093.1 coordinate 6,547, forward strand.
GATAAGCTTGTTGGTGTTTTTGCAGAACCCGGTAGTACTTTTAAACGCATTTCAAAAGTTGGTCCTAAAACTACCGACTGGCTAATTCCAATTTTAGTGGTAATTGTTATTTCCATAATTTCAAATTATGTTATGATGAGTAATCCCACCATTAAATACTCGATTATGGAAAAACAGATGCAGGCAGTTGAAGAAAGATTTGACGAAATGGTTGCGAAAGGACAAATGACCGAAGCTCAGAAAGATCAGCAGCTTCAACAAACCCGTGATTTTATGGAGCAGCAAGGAAGCACGCAACTAATCTTTTCTACACTTGGTATTCTCATTTTTACATTTCTAATGTTCTTTATTGTGTCGGGGGTATTCTTTGCGGTTACAAAGTTCGGTTTGAAAGGCGAGGGTAATTACAAAGGAGCGATGGCGGCTTATGGACTCCCTCATTACATTATAGTTATTCAAGTTGTTGTTATGGTCATACTCGCTTTTGTACTCGATCGTTTTATTCAAGGTACAAGTGCTGCCGCAATTTTGGACAGCGACAAAACAACTTTTGCCGGATGGGCGCTTGCTAAACTTGATGTGTTTTCAATTTGGTTTTATGCCGTTGTTGCAGTTGGATTTGCAAAGATGTTTAAGTCGGAAAGCTATGGAAAATATTTCGGGATGGTTTTCGGTTTATGGATTGGCGTCAGTTTAATATTCTGGCTCCTTGCCGATGCATTGCCGTTCTTACGCTGGTTCGGAGTTTAATTTAGAAAAATTTTTTTTCTATAACCGTGAGTTAAAAAAGAATTAAAAAAAGGGGCACAATGATTTTTTATTGGTCATTGTGCCCGTTGATAAATTTGAAAACTATACATTACTTAAGTAAAATTAATTTTTTGCTATCCGTAAAATCACCCGCTGTAATTCTGTAAATATACGTTCCGCTTGATAGATCGCTTCCGTCAAAGCTCAATTCGTAATAACCGGCTTCATGCTGCGAGTTTACTAGAACTCTTATCTCTTGTCCAAGTAGGTTGAATAGTTTTATAGTCACATTTACTTCTTCGGGGAGTTGATATTTTATTAGTGTTGTCGGATTGAACGGGTTGGGGTAATTTTGCTCTAAATGAAATGTTTTTGTTAAGTGTTCCGGTTTATCTTCCACCGATACAATCGTGCCATATTTTTTGCCATATATTATAGCTCCTCTAAGATATCTCCAATTACCTTCTTCTTTTATTATGATCGTTCCGTACCCATCAGCATAAATTTCCGATTGTAATACTTCGCCGTAAGATACTTCTCTTGTTAACACAGTATCTCCAAATACTTCGTACCATTTAGGAGGCCAGACTAATGCATCATATGGTATTGATGAGAACATATCTTTCCACAACGGGTAAATAAATCTATGACTTGGGAATTCATACATTCTTTCATCTGTCTCTAGACTATCAAGAAGTAATTCTTCATAAATATCTCCGTTATCATTAATGTCAAATAGATCAATTGAATATGTAGAAAGTGTGTTAAAGTTTATTCTTTCCCACATATAGAAACGTTTGCCTTGGTGATTCAGATAATCTACTTTTTTAAAGTACTGCTTTCCGTTGATGACTGTATCTTTCTCAATAAATCTATTGCTAATTGATGAGTTCGAGATATATTCCCAATAATTACCTACCCATAGCGGGTTCCAGTCATGGTCTTCCTGAAAATATTTCTTTTGAAATTCTTCAGGTACACTTTCTAACTCAACTATGTTTTGAGAATTAGCAAACCCAACTATTAACAAAATGGAAATGATAAATTTCATGATTAACCTCATGTAAAAACGAGTATTTCTTTTTAAAATAGTAAAAGAACTTTTTCAAAAGGTTCATGCTCTATTTAAATCTACTCGTATAAAAATAATAAACAATCTTGCTATCTACTACCATTGACTTATTATAG
>CAYLVF010000094.1:0-8457 GCA_964387045.1 uncultured Melioribacter sp.
AAAGCAGAGAATTCTTACCGACCAATACATTTTCGAGTAAAACAGTGTTCTGCATAATTTTGGTATTATCGCCAACTCGGCATCCTTTAGAAATTACTACATTAGCGCCAATTGCAACATTATTCCCAAGCTTCACTGATGGGTCTATAACAGCAGAGGGATGAATTCCTTTTAAATTAATTTTTGTAGTAAAATACTCTGCTAATATTTTTTGAAGCGATGCAAGAGGATTATCAGAAATTATATAGGTAAGATCATCTCGTTTTAATTCAATTCCGTCTTTAATCAAGATGATTTTTGCTTTTGTGGAATCCAGATGTTTAATGTAAGAAGGATGATAAAGGAAAGTTAGATCACCTTCAACAGCTTCTTCAATTTTTGACACGTTGTCAAACTCGGCATCCGGATTACCCGAAATAACTCCGCCGACTAAGTCGGCGGCATCCCTAACTTTGATTTTCATATGGGAATTTATTTTTCTATTTCCAACTTTTCAAGAACAAAAGGCGTAATATCGTGTTCGGGTCTAGTATACAAGAAAATAATATCACCGCTTTTATCAAAAACAAAATCGAGATCATACTCTTCAGCTACTTCTTGAATAATATTAAAGACTTTGTTTTGAACCGGTTCCATCAATTCCGTTTGTTTCTTAAATAGTTCACCGGTTGGTCCAAACTTCTGCTGTCTAAAAGTGGATATTTTATTTTCAAGAGCAATAAGCTCTTTTTCCGTTTCGGATCTTTTCTGATCACTCATGATAAGTTTACGTTTCTCGTAGTCATCGTATTTGGTTTTCCATTCATTATCCATCTTTCTTAATTCTTCCTGCCATTCTGCAATAAGTGCGTCAAGCCTTGCCTGAGCATCTGCAGCATCGGGAAGTTTAGACAAAATAGTGTTTGAATCAACATATCCGATCTTTAGCTGTGCATTAACCGACAATGCCGCAGTTGTAATCAAAAGAATAAATAATAACTTTTTCATAATAAGTTACCTAAAATTATTTTCCTCGTTTAAGGTTATCAAGAACTTTGAAAGTAATATCATATTCTTGATCTGCATATAAAAGAACAACATCGCCGGCTTTATCGAACACGAAATTCATACCTTCTTCTTTGGCTACTTTATCGATAGCATCAAAAACTTTTTCTTTAATTGGTCCAAGCATTTGTTCTTGTTTTACATAGAGTTCACCGGTTTGCTGATTGTATTTTTGTTGTCTGAATTGGTCGAGTCTCTGCTGTTGAAGAACAATTTCTTGTTCTCTTTGAGCTCTTGCATCCGCGGTCATCGTCTCTGCTTGTTGCTGATAAGATTGATAAGATTGTTGAAGTGTTACAGTCATGCTGTCAATCTTTTTGTTCCAGTTTTGAATCAGGGCATCTAAATCACTTTGTGCCTTAATTGCCGGCGGATATTGATTCAAGATTACTTGTGAATCAACGTAACCTATTTTAACAGGAGATGTTTGAGCAAAAACAGCAACGGTTAAAAATAGAAGAATCGATGTAAATAAAAATAGCTTTTTCACTTTTACCTCATTATTATTATTAATTAAAATCCTCTTCCGAATTGAAAATGGAACTGCCACTGCGGGTCTTGTCCGTCAACCGAAGGTCTATCAAAACCATAGCCGAAGTCGAATCCAATTAAACCGATCGGATTAATCAAAATTCTGGCACCAAGACCGACAGATCTTTTTAAGTCGAAGAAATCTGTAGTTGGAATATCAAAGAAAACATTACCGGCTTCAGCAAAAGCTAATAAGTATAGCGGTATTGGGTCTAAAGTAATTGCGGCTCTAATTTCGGCAGTGTATTCTGTCATAACTCTACCACCGATAATCTCATTAAAATCGTTAGGATTCTTTGGTCCAACCGAACGGTCGTCATAACCGCGAAGGGGAGTAGTAGCTATAATTAAACCGTTACCACCCATAAAATAATACTCAAACGGATTAATGGGAGTCCCTTCTCTAAGCTCATCCATGTATCCCAGACTGACAGATGTGTAAAACGAGAGTCGATTGGAATTGAATAATCGCTTATACCAATCGAAGTTGAATTCGAATTTGTAGTAATCCACTTCACCGGGCAGCACCGGTCCGCCGTTAAGTTCTCCGCTAAGAGAAAACTTTGTACCTCGTGATGGGAAGATCGGATTATCTATATCACTCCTAGAAATTGTAGCACCAACAGAATACTGTCTCGATAAACCTTCCGTATAAAAACCTCTTCCTTCAATTATATCATTATACTGAAATTTAAATCTTCCTTGAACATAGAAGAAATTATCAGGCCAGGTTAGTCTTCTGCCTAATTTGAAAGTAATACCTGATTGACGTAAGTCATATATGTACCTTTGTCTTGTATCAAATAAATCGAAACCCACAAGAGTCGGTGTATCCATAAACCATGGTTCTGTGAACCCGAGAGTAAAAGTTCTGTAAAAGTTTCCTACACCAAACTGCCAACTAAAGTTGAGAATCTGTCCGCCGCCAAGTTGGAAGGGTTCGGCTATTGAAAAATTTGTCAACGTTATCCCAATAGCACCTGAAAAACCAAAACTACCGCTGTAACCGATTGAAGCATTCAAATAATCACTCGATTTTTCTTCAACCTGATAAACTAGGTTTACAGTGCTGTCATTTGCCGGTCGATAATCAACACCTTCGGTATAAAGTTTTTCCACGTTGAAATACTGTAAGTTTGCTAGCTGCTGAATGCTTCTAAAAATTCCGTTACGGCTGAAGTAATCTCCCGGTACTGTATATAATTCTCTTCTGATAACTTTATCTTTGGTTTTTGTATTGCCTTGAACGTGAACCTGACCAACTCTAAATCTGTTTCCTTCTTGTATATTTATATAGATATCAAGCGAGTCATCGGCAACCTTTTGTTCTCTAGTTTGAAGATTAAATCCCAGGTATCCGTTATCTTGATAAATTGCGGTAACATCGGTTTGGTTTTCATTGAAACGTAAGTTCTGCGTGAATTTTTCTAGATTATAGATGTCACCCTTACTAAAATTTAATCTTTCAGTTAAGACTGAATCCGGATAAACGGTATTCCCACTCCAATAAATATTTCTGATTTTGTACTGCGAACCTTCGTAAACAGTGATTTGAATTTCGACGTCGGTTTTATTTTCACTATAAATAAGAGTGTCTTTCAAAATTTCAAAATCTCTGTAACCATTTTTGTGATAAAATTCTTTTAACAAAACTTTATCTTTCTCAAGTTCTTCACGTTTGAGATTTGAACTCGTCCAAAACTTCCACCATTTTGCTTCAGCTGTATTATCGAAAGCGCCTTTAAGATCTCCGTCGTCAAAAGCAGTGTTACCCCTGAAAGATATTTTTCGCACAACAACTTCATCACCTTCGTCAATTTCATAAACTAAAACTTTTCTATTTACAATTCTTTCAACAACTCTTGCAGGTATATTCGGGTTATGATCATACTTTGTTTTGACTTCCCACGAAAAATCTTTATCGTTGTGCCAGGTAGCCGTTATCTCTTTTTGAGAAGTATCTGCTTTAACAAAGGAGAAAAAGTGCGGGGTAATTTTTGCATTAAGGTAACCTTTGTCTTCGTATAGTTTTTTTATCTTAGCAATTCTTTTATAGACTTCCTGAGTACGTAAAATCTGACCTCTAATAAAATCACCTGCTTCAAGAATATCATCTTCATCGAGTTCGTCATTGCCTGCGGTCATAACTTTTTCAACTCGCGGAAATTCTTTTACTTTGATTATTAAGAAAACCCCGTCGTCAATTTTTTTCTCTACTTCAATTTGGATATCTTCAAAAATATTTAGTGACCAAAGACGGGAGATAGCATTAACAGTTTGATCGCCCGGAATTTCGATTTCGTCTCCAATTCTTAAACCGGCATTGGCAATAATTGTTTGCGGGTCTGCCGATTCGCTCCCTTCAACAGAAATTCCGAGTATTTTAAAATTAGCTCGTTGGAATTGTGCTAATGAAATTGTGGTAAACAATAGAAGAAATAGTATACTATATTTCAGCATTCTGCTTGGAAAATTTTTTTGCATTATTAATATCTTTAGACTTATGGGAAACTTGTTCACTAACTAAACCGAATCTTCTTTCTCTTTTCTGAAAATCTTTTACCGCGTTATAAAGCTCAACAGTTCTAAAATCCGGCCAAAGTACGTCGGATACATAAAGCTCGGAGTAAGCCAACTGCCATAACAAGAAATTACTTATTCTATATTCACCCCCGCTGCGAATCATCAGATCCGGATCAGGAAAGTTTTTTGTAGTCAGATGAGCAGATATTAATTCTTCGTTGATATCCGTCTTTTTAATCTTACCTTCTTCAAACTTCCGAATTATAGTCTTTACCGCTTCCAAAAGTTCCCATCGACCACTGTAACTAAGTGCAAGATTTAAAGTTAAACGGGAGTTGTTTTTTGTTTTATCGATGGCTTGTTCTAATTCATTTTGTACTATTGTAGGGAGTGAGTCAATATCACCAATAGTTGTTAGTTTAATGTTGTTTTTATTTAGCTCATCCGTTTCATTCTGAAGACTTTTAACGATTAGTCTCATTAGAGTAGAGACTTCATCCTTCGGTCTATTCCAATTTTCTGTGGAAAATGTGTAGAGTGTAAGAGCTTCTACACCGAGGTGAGCACAAGCTTCAACCATATAGCGTACAGATTCAACCCCCTCTTTATGACCGGCTACACGAGGTAAATTCCTTTTTTTTGCCCACCTTCCGTTTCCATCCATAATTATGGCAATGTGCTTCGGAATTTCACCACTATTTTTAAGCTGATCGAAACGGAGTATGTCTTGTTCTGTGAGAGTGGCTGCCAATGTACTTTTAAATTTTATTTAGACCAAGTAAAATAGTTTCAGAAGGTTAGAATGTCAAGAAAGTGAAGTAAATACAATGTTTTATGAGTGTAAGCAAAAATGCATTTACTAATCACTTAAAGCGATAAGTTTTATATTTTTTTGTGAGAACTCGGGGAGTGATTTTACTATCATCTTTGCTTTATTGAGATATTCAGCTGGAACACCGACAAATAAACTTATTCTTTTTGTTGAACTTTTTGAATGTTGGGATGCTAGAAAGTCCAGCTTAGAAATTATTTTAGGATCATTTAATTCTTCTTCCCGAAGTATAATTCCTAATACCATTTTCTTTTTATACTTACCGACGGCATCAACTTGATAATTCCCGATTGGTCTCGGTTCGGGTAAATATTTACCATACCTTCTGCTTAAAGTTAAAAAGCCATTTTTCCAAAAATGGTGAATGAGTTGATCGACCCTATGTTGTGTTTTAATTTGCGCTTTCATTTTTTTCTATGCCGATAAAAGTGGTATAATCGGTGAAAATTTTTTTAGATCAAGTATCTTTATATTATATATTTTATCGTACTCAAATTTTTTGACTTCACTTGAATTATTCGGTCTTCCGTAAATTACTTTCTTACCGTTTCTACTTTTTGATATGTAGTAAGGTTCCAAAATGATTTCATCAAGATGGTAGATAAATCTTACTCTTTTTCTACTTAATATCGCGTTTGCAAAAATCTGTGATTTCATAATTCCCTCGGCTAATTATATTGGCGGAAAACACCAACTACTTTCCCCACTATCGAAAAATCCTCTCGGTTGTTTAATACAATAGTCTGGAAGCTGTCGTTTTCCGGTATTAGATGTATTTTGTTGTCTTTTTGTTCAAATCTTTTTAAAGTGGCTTCATCACCAATAAGAGCAACTATAATTTCACCGTTATGAATATTTGCTTTTGGATTAACAATCACGGTATCTCCCTCAAAAATGCCGGCTTTTATCATACTATCGCCGCGGACCTTTAATGCGAAAAAATCGGAATTTTTATCCGTAAATGAAGGGTCAATAATCAAATTCCCTTCAATATTTTCTTCTGCTAAAATTGGATAACCGGCTGCAACACGACCTACAATTGGTATCTCGAATATTTTTTCGGAGAATTTTTCGATTTTAGAAGAAACAGTATCTATAATAGATAACGCCCGGCTTTGGTGTGATTCAATGTTGAGATAACCTTTTTTTACTAACGCATCTAAATGACGCTTTACACCGAATGTAGAAGAAATTCCAAATTTTTTGCCAATTTCTCTTAAAGTTGGGGGATATCCATTCGCTTCGAGGTATTGTTGAATAAAATTCAGAATATCTTGCTGGCGGTCTGTTAGTTTTATTTTCATAATAAGTAGTGCTCTTTTGTTCACTACAAATATAGTGCTCAAATGAGCACTTGTCAAGGGAATTTTAAATAATTTTTTTTAGGGTGGGTATAAGCTTGAAATAAAAAAGCCCGCCATAGGGCGAGCTTTTACATTTTTGCTTTAGTGAGTTTTTCAAACAGTTTAGTCAATAAATGTCAACCAATTATATCTGTCTTCAATTCTACCGTATTGAATACCGGTGATTTCATCATAAAGTTTTTTACTGAAATCTCCACCGGTATCTTCACACATCTTCAATACTTTATCTTTGTACTTAAGTCTTCCAATACAAGAAATAACAGCAGCGGTTCCGGTTCCGAACATTTCTTCGAGACTTCCGTTTTCATATCTTGTAATAATTTCATCAATACCAATCATTCTTTCATTAACATTCATACCCCAGTCACGCAAAATCTGAAGTGCTGATAAACGGGTTACACCCGGTAAAATCGATCCGGTCAAACTCGGTGTAGCAATCTCATTTTTAAATTTTACAAAGATATTCATAGTTCCGACTTCTTCAAGATATCTAAGATGAATTGCATCGAGCCATAATACTTGAGTATAACCTTGTTTAATTGCTTCACGTTGTGCTGCCAAACTTGCGGCATAATTACCTGCAGTTTTGCAATCTCCAACACCTTTTCTTACCGCACGAACATATTGATCTGTTGCTAATATAGGTACCGGTTTGAATCCTTCGGGATAATAAGGACCCACAGGACTTAACATAATAACTAATTTAAAATTTGAAGCCGGTTTAACTCCAAGAAACGGATCCGTGGCAAAAACAACCGGACGAATATAGAGTGCGTGTCCGGGTAATGTCGGTATCCAATCTTGTTCTAGTTTTACTAACTGCAGCATCGCTTTTAATAAAAGTTTCGGATCAACCGGCGGGATACACATTCTAACGGCGGAATTATTTAATCGTTCAATATTTTTTTCTGGTCTGAAAAGAGCAATCCTGCCGTCATCATGTTTATAAGCTTTCAGTCCTTCAAAAATTGCTTGACCGTAATGTAAAACCATTGCAGCGGGGCTTAATTCTAATTTAGTCCTTTTCTTGATAGTAGGGGAATGCCAACCGCCAAGCGCATCATCATAATCCATTTCGAATACGTGATCGGTAAATGTCCTTCCAAAAATCAATTTTTCGGGTATTTCTACATTACTCTCACGCTCGGCAATTTCATAAATAATATTTTCCATGATCATCACCATATTTTATTGGGGTTTTAAAAAGAAATTTAAAATAAAAATGCCCGGTGGAGGGCTCAACCGGGCATTTTAGATAAGAAATGGTAATCATTTTTATGATTACCAAACTTGGAATAATAATAACTAATAAGGCATCTATATACAAGCTGTAAACTCTCTTTTTGTAAGGACTGTGTTACTTTCTTGTTTCATAAATATAATAAATTATCAGATATTGACAATGGGAAAAAGAGTCCCACGTGTTATTTTTGCCGCCACATATTCTTCTTTATTCAATTATGAAGATATTTTTAACATTATTATACAACTGTAATTTTCAATAAACCAAAATTACGGATGTGAAACCAAATAAAGAACCTTGTTTGTTTTTCTTCATACTTCATTCTTTGTTCTTACGAGATCATTTTTGTCAATTACTTGGTATTTGTTTCGGGAATAAAGTTAAAACAACATCGCCCTCGTTTAGGTTATCAAAATTCTCAAACACATATTTTTTCTCGTCACGAACAATCATTATCGGTAAAGAATAATCAGGGAATAATTTCTCAAGTCTTTCTTTAGACTTCGTTTCGATTTTTATTTGTTCCAAAATAACTTGATCATTCTCAATCATGTTGTCCCATTTCAATAAGTTTACAACTTTCCCGAAGAGCTGTTTGCCACCCGAAGACTGAAGCTGATTTATTAATCCTTTATCTTTTTCATTTACAATTGCAGCAAAAATTTTGGGAACAAAAAATTCTTCTTGTGCTCTTTTGGCTATAAGTACATTTATTTCCGCACTGGAAGTCATTGCAACCAGCATTCCGGCAGAATCGATACCGGCGTCTCTTAAAATAACATCATCAAGCGCATCCCCATTAATTGCGTTGAGACCCATTTCCCTTGCTTTAATGCAATTCGCTTCATTTGTATCAATCATTATAATTGGTCTTTTTGAAACAAGAGATTTACTGAACAACCTTGCAAGTGTTCTTGCCC
>CAYLVF010000095.1:0-8455 GCA_964387045.1 uncultured Melioribacter sp.
ACCTACTTGATTCAATACGAAATTATAAAAAAACTTCGTGAATGAAAGTGTTTCAACAGTTCCGCCAGACTTAGTTGAAACTATATAAAGTGTTTCTTTGTAATTTAATTTTTCAACAAAGTTTTTTACAGCTTCGGGATGTGTACTATCCAATACATACAAATTCAAAAACTTTTCTTGATTAAAGATGAGACTAAAAACCTCAGGAGCTAGACTTGAACCACCCATACCTAATACAAGCACATTTTTAAAATTCGACACTTTTATACTTTCTACAAACTCATGAATTTCCGGCAGACTCTTTTTGGAATTTTTAACACAATCAAGCCAGCCGAGTCTATTTGAAATTTCAGTCGGGTCTTCACTCCAAACGGTGTGATCTTTATTCCAGATTCTATGAATAATATTTTCTTCGATAATTTCATGAAGCGTATTCTCTAATAATTTTTTTGATTTACCTATTCCGCTTAAATCTAATGCAGTCATTTTCTTCCTCATTAATTATTAACTAGCTAAAATTATTCATAAGTGGGACAAGCATCAAATATTTTTTGAATTTACGAAACGAAACACGAATTTTATTTTGTCTTTCTTCACCTATAAATCATTTTTCAATTGGAATTATTTTAGTGCACATTTGAACGGATTTTTATAAGTTGCAATCGATTCTAACAATTTAGGTTGTTATGGGTTCTGCAAAATATTTTACTCTACTTCGTTTTTCTTTTCTGGATTTTTTAAGAAGAAGGTCTTTGCAAGAATTTGTACAGAAAATTTTTCTTGATGAGGGGCAGAGGAACTAATTAACTAATTTTATTAAGTATGTGTTAGGCTGTAAAAAATGAGTGTAATTGACTTTAGCGAATTAAAAGGATTTGTCCCCGGAGAGCATTTTGAAGCCGTAGTTAGAGAGATAGCCAGAATTCTTTGTCTATCTCTGAGTTGGACAGGTAGAGGAGCAGACGAAGGTAAAGATCTGATTCTCACAGAAATTTGTAAAGGGCCTTTAAGTAATATTCCCATTAAGTGGTTAGTTCAATGTAAGGATTTTAGTAAAACTAGAAACTCTGTAAAAGAAGCTGACGTTGGCCCTATCATAGATAAAGTAAAGCAACATAAAGCCAATGGTTATCTCATAGCTACAACAACTGCAGTTAGCACTGGACTTATGAAAAAATTAGATTCACTTGATATTCGAAACGGAGGAGAAATTCATATTAAAGTTTGGGACTATCCAGAATTAGTCAATTTCCTGAGTCGCGCAGAATTTATTGAGATTACAAAACAATATCTTCCAGAGAGTTATAAAAAACTTTCGAGTTATGATTCAATAGAGGGTGCGTTGAATATTTTGAAAGAAAATTTATCCAATAAAGATTATGAAGAGGTGCAAAAAGTAATTGAAAAAGTTGAGATCAAAAGGAAATTACCACTTGGCAAAAACATATGGCCAAATTCTGATTCTGCTAAAATTATTGATAGTATAAACGAGTATTTGTCTATTCGAGATTTCTATAAAGCAGCTAATGCCACTCCTGGAATTGAGTATGAAGCGTTTATGCTATATATAGATAAGCTCGCTGAATATGACAGTGCGTTGGTTTATGTATATTTATTAGCAATTATAAGAGAAATAACAGAACAAGATATTATATTCAACTGTGCCCAATATCTTTTTTCAAATTATGAAATATCTCCAGACATTAATGTTGAAATCTTATCCTATATTGATAATGAGGGCAAATCAATGCTCCTAGATGACGAAATAATGTCATTCATTAATGAGGAATTATTAATTAACAGTAGTGATTATAATTTCTATTCATATATCGATTCCCTATCCTCTCATACTAGAATAGAAGAAGTATATATAGAATATATAAACTATGACACAAGTTCCACTATAAAGATAGATTTTTCTGGTAAGTTATCACTTTGTTTAGAACTTGGTTTTGGCTCTGGGTCGGATATAGATTCACTTACTAGATCAGTTAAATGCGATTATGAGGGCTTTATGGATTCTAATGGAATTTATCTAACTAATGTCGAAATTGATGAGTCTGAATATCAAAAAGATTAACAGGCATAACCAGCTTTTCCACCCGCCCGTGTTTTCATTACGGCAATGGTTAAGTTTTGGAATTAGGTAAAAAGTAAACATTACTTGTAGCATTGTTCTATTAAATAAAATTGTTAAAAAATTATTGGCAGTAGCTTTCAGTTCAGCATCGCTATTCGGGGCGGACAGGTGAAATACCACGCCGTTATATGGCAGAAACTGTATAAAAAATTCTTACGATTAATTGTTTATCTTTGGGTAAGATATCACAAAAAATAGGTTGAAACGATGCCTCAAGCATTACAAAAAAAATCATACAAAGTTGACATTGATTACAAGAAAACTTGCGAATGTAATGGGACAAATATTAATTGTCTAACTGCAAAGGATTGGCTCAAGTGTCAGCTCGGTGTTTGGCAATTCACATATGAAAAGAGAGATATTCGAGATAAAGAATTACATCCTGCTACATTCCCAATTTCTCTAGCAAGAAAAATAATAGAATTATTCACACACCAAGGTGAACTTGTTTTAGATCCTTTTGTTGGAAGTGGAACAACTTTACTTGCTGCTCAAGATGTTAATAGAAATGCTGTTGGGTTTGATTTATTACCAAAATATATTGACTTGTGCGAGTCGAGACTGAATGCAAACCATATGTTTAATAACTCTAAACAAATTGCTATTCAAGATGATGCAAGAAATATTAACAAATACTTTGACGAAGAAATTATAAGCCTAATTTGGACTTCTCCACCTTATGCTAATCTTTTAAACAGAAAGCGTCAGAACAAATCACGTAGGGACCGTAATAACAGTCAACTAAATAAAGTTGAACAATACTCTCAAGACGATAGAGATCTTGGAACCTATGACCTCGATAAATACACTGAAACAATGGGCGATATTTATGAATCATTGTTGCCGCTTCTAAAAGAAAAAGCCCATTGTGTTATAAATGTTCCAGATTTTTGGTTGGAGAATAAAAGAATTACAATTCACGTATCACTGATTCAAGAACTTCGCAAAAGAGGTTATGAACTTAGGAACACAATTATTTGGGACAGAACTAATATTGTTAATAATATTGGAATATTCGGCTGGCCAAGTAACTACATAACAATGGGGACTACTTTTGAATATCTTTTAGATTTCTGGAAACCTCCAAAACAATAAGGATTCTTGTTAATGAAAATACTCACTAAAGAACAAATCATTAATGAATTAAGAAATATCAAAAAATCTGGTTGGATAAAAAGCGCAAGACAAGGAAATGTGGGTGGCGTTGGAAATACTTTAGAAGATTTGTTAGGAATAGAAGAAAATAATCTTCCAATTCCAAACGCAGCAGAATGGGAATTGAAAGCCCAAAGAGCAGATACATCTTCCTTGACAACTCTTTTTCATATGGAGCCATCACCAAGAGCATTAAAGTTTGTTCCTCAAATACTTTTGTTAAAATATGGTTGGAAACACGAAGAAGCTGGAACTAAGTATCCTGAAAATGAAATGAGTTTTCGCCAAACAATATCTGGTAAAGGAAGAAGTGATCGTGGTTTTATGGTTGTAATAAATAGAAAAGAAAAAAAGGTTTTAATTTCTTTTGACTCTAAATCTGTTTCTGACCGGCATGCTACTTGGTTAAAAAGTGTTGAACAGCGTATCAATCTTGGCGAACTTAATCCACAACCATATTGGGGATTCGACGATTTATTTCACAAAGCTGGTACTAAACTTATTAATTGCTTCTATGCTCAAGCACAAGTTAAGAAGGAGAAAGGCAACGAATATTTTATGTATAACAAAATTCTTATGTTACAAAAATTCAGCATTGATAAATTTCTTGACGCTTTAGAGAACAACGATCTTCTTGTTGATTTCGATGCAAGAACTGGTCATAATCATGGAACTAAGTTTCGACTGAAACAAAATAGATTGGCTGATTTATACGATGTTGTAACAGAAATTTAAAAACTAGCTAACCCGCCGCTCAACACTGACAGCGTTTTTCAAAGCGGCTTTGTTCTAATTATTAAGGTTAGTTTTCAAAGTCAAATTGTTTGTTCAGGTTTATTCTGTTTAATAAATTTTTCTAAAATAATTTGTAGTTGTTATTATTCAGCGTTGCTGTTCTGGTCTACCCGTTAGCGATAACACTTACTATCAACAAGTCAAGTAAACATGAGGTTAGAATGGTAATTGGTTTCAGATGTAGTAATAGTGATTATAGTTATGCTATTCTTGACGGTGATAAAAAGAATCCTAAAATAGTAATTTCAAATACCACCTCATTCCCTAAAAATTTTGAAAGGCAAGCTGAATTAAAATGGTTTTACCAAGAACTTGAGGATTTATTTAGAAATTATCAAATAAGTGCAATTGGAATAAAAGGGACAGAAGTTCCTGGTCAAAATGGGAATAAATTTATTTGCCGCGTTGAAAATGAGGCGATGATATTCTTATGTGCGTCAAACAATGGAATAACTAAAATATCGCGAAAAGTTAAAGCGACTATTGCTAAAGACCTTTGCAGTAAAGGCAAGGCAAAATATTTACAAACTGAATTAAATCTAAATGATATTGAAAATTACTCGAAATCATCAGATAAAATAAACGAAGCAATACTTGTTGCTTGGAGTCATTTATAATTATGGCTGTTTCATTTGATTACTTAAAGAGACTTGGCTCTGGACATTTCGGTGAAGTTTGGCAAGCGATTGATGTTGGCTTAAATGAAGAATGTGCTATCAAGCTTATTCCAAAAGATAAAATGATTGACCAAAAAAACTTTTTTTTGGAAGCACAAGTATTAAAACTAGCCGAACATCCAAATATTGTGAGGGTTATTGATACAGGTTTAATGAACGATGAAAGAATTTATGTGAAGATGGAGTATTTACCAAAAGGTAGTTTGGAAGATGAAACTGAAGGTGCTTATGTTCCTTTACCACGTGTAAAAAAAATAATGATTGACGTTCTTAGAGGATTAGAATATGCACATAACAAAGATATTGTTCATAGAGATGTAAAACCTGCAAATATTTTGATTGGCAATGCTAATGAAGGTAAACTTTCAGATTTTGGTCTTGCACTCCCCTCAATTGATAAATTGGATTTATCTTCAATTAAGAAGTATCAATATATTTTGCATCTAGCTCCTGAAGTGACATCATTTGATAAATTTTCATTTCTCTCGGATATCTACGCTTGTGGAGCAACATTATATAGGCTAGTGAATGGCGATAGTTTTATTCCAAATCTTCCAACTTTTGAAATAAGACAGAGAACAATTGACGGGTCATTCCCTGACAGAACTCAGTATAGACATTTTATTCCCCGTTCTTTCCGATTATTAATTAATAAAGCACTTAACGTTGACCCTAAAAATAGATTTCAATCAGTTGTAGAAATGCGCCATACACTTGAAAGAGTATTAGTTGATGTAGATTGGGAAGAAAGAAAAATTCCAAATGGTTTGAGGTGGATTACAAAAAAAGAAGATATGCATTATAATATTTCATTATTTGAGAATACTAATCATGAATGGAATGTTAGATTTAGGAAAGGCAAAGATGTAAAGAAACTAAGAGTTTATGACTCTTTATCATTATACAATACTTCTTATTATAAAGCAGAAATATTTGTAAAAAAAATATTGCAAAATTTTGTTAGTGGTAACGCCTAACATCTTTAATCCGCCTAACAGCTGGCGGTATCCCCCTTAGTCAGGATAACATGCTTCGGATCGTGAAGATAGATATTCCATTCAAAAAAGTTTTGTAAAATAGTTCTTGATAAATAAAATTATTAAGTGAACTCAACAGAATTGAACAAGCTCGGTGTTACTGGATATTTAACAGAGCAGCTGTTAGGGTACTAGAAATAAGTTTCCTATTGTGAAACATTTTTTTAAGTTTAGCACATATGAAAATGGAAAAACTAAAATACACTGTAATAAAAAATCAAAGACAATATGATGAATATTGTAATGTCTTAGAAGAACTAATTTCGGCAGATGATAATAAGTTTTCTGATGAAATAGAATTATTAACTATTCTAATTGAGAAATGGGATAGTGAACATAATTCATTTGAGGATGTTGACCCAATCGAATTGCTAAAATCATTGATGGAAAGTAATAATTTAAAAGCAAAAGATTTGGTCGAGGTTTTGGATATATCAAAAGGGACAATCTCAAAGATTCTAAGTTATCAGAAGGGACTATCAAAAGAAACAATCCGTAAACTTTCAAATCACTTCAATATTTCACAAGAGGCATTTAATCGACCATATAAATTAGTGAATGAAGTAAATAAGCGTTTTCGAAATGCAAGTTTAATGAATAAAAGAAAGAAACTGAATAAAGAATTAGCATAAAATAAAAGTAAAAAAAATAAGTTGTCAATTAACATTGCGATGTGTATATTTATCATAACAATACACACTAGAAAAGGAATTTAAAGATGCGAACAAACATAGTAATTGATGATAAATTGATGGATTTAGCACTTAAAACAACCGGCTTAAAAACAAAAAAAGAAGTAGTTGAAGAAGGATTAAAAACTTTAATAAAAATTAAAAATCAAACAAGATTAAAATCGCTTCGAGGAAAGTTACATTGGGAAGGTGATCTCAAAGAAATGAGAACTGATAAATGATATTTTTAGATTCAACAGTCTTAGTAGATTATTTCAATGATATTAATAATCGGCAAGTTGAGTTTCTTGATTCAATTCTCGGCAAAGAATTAGTTGTAATCGGAGATTATGTATTAACAGAAGTTTTGCAAGGTTTTAAGAGCGATAAAGAATATCAAGCAGCAAAAACAACTCTCCTTTCATTTCCTTGCTATGATATCGGCGGTAAGGTAATAGCCCTTCAAAGTGCAAAGAATTATCGTTATCTAAGAAAAAAAGGGATAACAGTTAGAAAGACTATAGATGCAATGATTGCTACTTTTTGTATTGAAAACGATTTTATATTGTTACACAATGATAAAGATTTTGATCCGTTTGAAAAATATCTCAATCTAAAAGTTTATCAAAAGTAAACGTACATAGCAAGCGCATCCCCGCTAGAAAACAGCAAGCCTAGTTGGGCGTCCTTGCAATAATAATTCTGGGTAAACAAATTATTTACCAATCCATCAGGCTTTTAAATGAATATCTTTTTTATCTAATTCATTTTCAAGTAATTTACGAATTTTATTGATGTTATCACCCATTCTACCAAAGATCCATAATATGGTAAAAAAGAAACCAATGTAAACTATATTGAGAATTAAAGCTAAGGTTGGAAATTCAATTGCGAATTCACTGTTCATATTCTATCTCCTTTTAGTTTATTTCATTAGACTAAAGAAATAGAATATTATTTCACTCTGAAATAAATAAAATAAAAATTAGTCTAATAAGATAAAATTTAATTGTAATTGGATAATTTTAGCGAAATCATAGAAAGATATTCGGAAGCTGTGTTTAATCATTGTTTAAAGATGATTAAAAATACTGCGGAAGCGGAAGAACTTACACAAGATATATTTATGAAAATTTATAATGGGTTACCCAACTTCAGAGGTGATTCATCAATTAAAACGTGGATTTATAGAATAACGGTAAATACTTGTTTGACAAAACTAAATTCTAAGGATTACAAATTTTATCGAAAAAATAATGTGGAAATTTCAAATGAAATTATTGATTCGACACAACAACCGGAAAAGAATTTATTAGCTGATGAAAGTAAACATAAATTAGAACTAAGTCTCAATAAACTTCCAAACGAAGATCGTCAAGTTTTATTACTCTATTATTTCGACATGTTGAGTTATAAAGAGATTAGTGCAGTATTGGAGACATCAATTGGTACGGTTTGTACGAAAATATATAGAGCGAGACAAAAGTTAAAAATGATTTATTTAAGTGAGATGCAACATGAAATGTGAAAAAGAAAAAAAGATGATTCATCTGTATTATGAGAATCTTTTAGAAGTAAATGAAAGAAAACAAATCGAACAACATCTTAAAGGGTGTACTCAGTGTCGAGAAGAACTTGAGTACTTAGAATTCTTAAATAAACAATTGTCTAAAATAGATTATGTCAAAATAGATGCAAAATTAAAAATGAATTTAATGTTAATTGGGAAAAAGAAATTTAGTGTCCTTAGTTTAATAAAAGATATCTATCAGATTACATTTAGGAATAACGAAAGTATGTTTCATATTAATGATGTTATAATTCAATCACTTAAAGAAAAATATCCAGATAACATATTACGTTGGGTTTTTTATATATAATCATGATTAGCTGCATCTTACTTTGGCGGTAATAAATATCGTCTGATTGCTTATATAGTTTATTCGGCAAAACGAGTTTATATTCGTAATATTTTAACAC
>CAYLVF010000096.1:0-8427 GCA_964387045.1 uncultured Melioribacter sp.
CTTTGGTCTTCCCTTCTTGAATTAATCTTTAAAGCAATTCTTTCTCTCGTTTCTCAACGCGGATAGGAAGATCATTCAAATCTTTTGCTTTTATTATTTCTTTGCTTAAGAGTCTTCGCTTAGCTAACAAATCAATTAACGAAGAATCGATAGCATTGATTTGTTTTCTTAAATTTTCTATGGCTTTAGATTTATTCGGCATAAAGTAATTAATTAAAAATCAGTGCTAAAAGTAAAAAATAAAATGAAGTATGGAAAGATTTTTATTGGGAATTAAACTGACTTCAATTTTTGGCTAAATCTCATCTTATATTTAAGTTGACACTAAAATCCAAAAATAATATCTTTCAAAAGGATATTTGAATCCTTTTTTCTAATTATAAATTGATGATAGATATCACTCAAAAGAAAATAGAATCACACAACCTCGAATATCTGCACAATGTTCTTTTTCTTATCAATCGTGAGCTAAACAAGAACAATTAATAAATACACGAGAAAAATATGGGAAAACAAACCAGAAGAGATTTCCTAAAAGTAACAGCAGCAATTGGTGGAACCGCTGCCGGAATAACGGCACTAACACCAAAGCAAGCTAAAGCTGCATCTCCGGAAATTTTATCCGAAGACAGAATGGGTGTGCTTGTTGATACAACTGTGTGTATCGGATGCCGACGCTGTGAATGGGCTTGTAAAAATACTCATGGATATGATGCTGGTGATATTGAATCCTACAGTAATGAAGAAGTTTTTGATAAGATGAGACGACCACAAAACGAAGGCTATACTGTTGTCAATCGTTATGATAATCCTGAGCACCCTATTACTCCGTATCATGTAAAAGTACAATGTATGCATTGCGACAGACCGGCTTGCGTTTCAGCGTGTATAGTAGGCGCTTTTACAAAAACCGAAAACGGTGCGGTTATATGGGATACGGACAAATGCATCGGCTGCCGGTATTGTATGGTTGCTTGTCCATTCCAAATTCCAACTTTTGAATATGATAAGGCAATAGAGCCTGATATCCGCAAGTGTGATTTCTGCTATGAAAGAACCGCAGAAGGATTACTCCCCGGCTGTGTTGATATTTGTCCCGTTGAAGCACTCACTTACGGAAGAAGAAGAGATTTAATCGCTATTGCAGAAAAACGTATGAAATTATATCCGGATCGATATGTAGAAAAAATATTCGGTCACACAGAAGTCGGCGGTACATCATGGATGTATCTAGCCGGGAAAGATTTTAGCGAATTAGATTTTCCAAAATTAAGTGACGCTCCGGCACCGGGTGTTTCCGAATCAATTCAGCATGGAATCTTTGCTTACTTCGTTCCTCCGCTCGCTTTATATGCTTTGCTAGGAGGTATCATGTGGGTTACGAAAAATAAAGAAAAGAAAAGCGGGGAGGAAGAATAATGGAACATAATCATAAACCTATCCCTGTAAAACGCAGATATTTTACTCCGGGTGTAATTGGTATTGCCATCGTTGCCGCATTCGGAATGGTTTTTCTTTTAGCAAGATTTTTATTCGGACTTGGTGCTGTTACGAATTTAGATAATTTTTATCCATGGGGAATTTGGATTGGATTGGACGTAGCTGCCGGTGTTGCTTTAGCCGCCGGGGGTTTTACTACCGCCGCGCTCGGTCATATCTGGCATAGAGATAAATACGAAGTGCTGGTTAGACCGGCTTTATTAACTGCAACGCTCGGCTATACTTTCGTAGCGCTAAGTGTTGTAACAGATATTGGGAGATGGTATTCTGTCTGGCATCCTTTAATAATGTGGAACGGAAATTCTGCATTGTTTGAAGTCGGTATCTGTGTTATGACTTATTTAACAGTTCTATATATAGAATTTCTTCCGATAGTAACAGAAAGATTTATGGGAAGAGTCAATATGCCTGGATTCTTAAAAATCTTTAACAAGATGATAGATAAATTATTACATGTACTTGATAGAACACTTAATAAAGTAATGTTTGTCTTTATTATTGCAGGCGTTGTGTTGTCATGTTTACATCAATCATCAATCGGTACATTGATGGTGATCGCCGGGCAGAAAATGCATCCGTTGTGGCAGACACCGGTCCTTCCGCTTCTCTTCCTGCTTTCTGCATTTGCAGTCGGCTTCCCGATGGTAATAATGGAATCGTTAGCTTCATCAAGATCATTCGGAATGAAACCTGAAAAAGATGTTCTTTCAAGTCTAGCACGTTTTGTAGGTCCGCTTCTTGGTATTTATTTGGCTTTCAAAATCGGTGATATGTTTATTCGCGAATCATTCGTTTATTTAGCAGAGTTAAATACAGCAAGTATAATGTTTACAATAGAGATGGTTGTGGGGGTAATTATTCCGCTCAGGATGTTTCTCTCACCAGCGGTGAGGGCTTCTTCAGCCGGACTTTTTATCGCATCAATTCTTGTAATATTCGGAGTGCTGCTAAACCGATTTAATAATTTTGTAATTGCTTACGACCCGCCATATACAGATACTTCTTACTTCCCATCGATTGGTGAAATTGCCGTAACACTAGGTTTTGTTGCTCTTGAAATCTTACTCTTTAGAGCATTTGTAATGATATTCCCAATTATTAGCCAACCGGTTAAGAGTACAATACAAAAAGCTAAATATGCAATCAAAGGTGCATAAATGAAAAAAATTAAAATACATATAACCTTAGCACTTTTTGTAATGGGATTGATACTTTCGGTTAATGCACAATCTCATTCAAAAATGGAATTTAGTTGTCAAACATGTCATGCATGTGAAACCCCGACAAAGTCTAACCCTTGCTTAATTGCGTGTCCGAGAGAAATGATGGTAACGGTTTACCAATCTCCCGAGCAATCTCCCGATATGATAAAATTAGATAAACTGAAATCAAGGGAAGATTTGTACGAACCTGTTCAATTCACTCATCGTCTTCATGCAGAAATGGCGGGGATGTCAGGCGGATGTCAGATGTGCCACCATTACAATCCTCCCGGTAATGTTGTCCCCTGCAGTGATTGTCATTCTGCTTCAAGAATCAGGGAGGATATCACCAAGCCTGATCTTAAAGCAGCATTTCACAGGCAATGTATGGACTGCCATCAACAATGGAGTGAAAAAGTTGAATGTAAAAGCTGCCATGAGTTGAACTCAAGCGGTAAATCTGCATTCGATACACTGCGAAAAGCGAAAGATAGAATTCATCCCCCGATAATTGAACCAAAGAAATTGGTTTATAATACTCCGTCTTACGAGGGAACTCTTGTTACATTTTTCCATGACGAGCATACTAACCTTTATAAATTTGAATGCGTAGATTGTCATCAGAACGAGAGTTGTGCAAAGTGCCACGATACGAGAACTCCTGCCGAAGATGAAAATATTTTATTTGCTCTAAAGCATAAAAAATGTTCATCTTGTCATGATACTGAAAATAATTGTTCTGCATGCCATACAAACAAAGAACTTGCACCGTTTAATCATAAGCAGCGTACAGGGTTTGCCCTGCAGCCTTATCATACAAAATTGAGTTGTACAAAATGCCACACTAAAGAAAAAGTTTTTACAGGTTTGTCTAGTAATTGTAATTCATGCCATGAATCATGGGGACCTGAAAACTTTGATCATACTGTAGTAGGACTCAGACTGAGTGAAAATCATATTGAATGGACTTGCGATGTATGTCATGAAAACAGAAATTTCACTGCTCAACCAACTTGCAATACATGTCATGATGACGATATAACTTATCCTGATTATGAACCGGGAGAAAGAACCAAGTAAATGAAACACTTTGTAAGTAAAATAGGGTTCAAACTGATTTTGGTGGTTGGAATAACTTCACTTTTTATAATAAGTGTATACGCATTTTTCACAATTAAATCGCAGCAGGCAGTTCTGCTAAATGAAGTTGAAAGACACGGCAATCAATTAAGTGAAGCACTAAAGAAAAGCATGCATTACGAAATGCTTGCAAACAACCGCGAGAGTATTCATAATATGATTAATACAATCGGTGAAGAACCCTCCATTCGTGAAGTTCGTATTTTTAATAAACTTGGTGAAATAATTTATTCTGCCGATGATTTCGACATAGGTAAAGTTATTAACCTTCAGGAAGAGAGATGTTTTGCCTGCCATGCCGAAGATGAGCCGCTTCACCGGCTTCCGATGAATGAACGTACCCGGATTTTCAAAAAAGAAGCGGATAACTCGCGGGTTCTTGGAATTATAAATCCGATATACAATGAACAAACATGTTATGAAGCTGATTGTCATGCACACACATCTTCGCAAACTGTATTGGGTGTGCTTGATATTACTCTTAGTCTCCAGGATGTTGACAGACAAATAAAAAAGAGTGAATTGAATATTCTTCTATTCTCTATAATCTCTATCGTTTGCATCAGTTTTATTATTGTCTTTTTTATAAGAAAATGGGTTGTAAAACCTGTAAGCGGACTTGTGACAGCTACAAAAAATGTTGCCGCAGGTAATCTTCAATATACAATAGATAGAACCCAGAATGACGAACTCGGTCAGCTTGCAACATCCTTCAATAATATGACACATAAACTCGCCGAAGCAAGAATGCAGTTATTCCAATCGGATAAAATGGCTTCGCTAGGAAGGTTAGCTGCAGGTGTTGCTCATGAAATTAATAATCCGTTAACAGGAGTATTAACATACAGCAGCTTTTTATTAAAACGGACAAAAGATAATCCCGAAATGCAGGAAGACTTAAAAGTTATAGTAAGAGAAACAAAACGAAGTAGAGAAATAGTAAAAGGACTTCTTGATTTTGCACGGCAGTCAGTTCCGAAAAAAAATAAAGCAGATATAAATGAAATTATTGATCGAGCTTATGTAGTTATTGAAAATCAGCTCAACATGAATAAAGTGAAGTTCGAAAAAAATTACGGTGCCGATCTTCCCAAAATTATTGTTGATTCCAACCAGATGCAGCAGGTATTTATTAATCTTATCGTAAACGCTTCCGATGCTATAGGTACAAACGGAGGAATTGTTAAAGTAGCAACCCGTCAAATCGATCTTTCACCTTTCGGTGTTATCCAAATTAAAAAAGCCGAATGCAGCAAACGACATAGCTTGATAGACGAACAGAATAAGATTGACGGATTACCATCCATAAAATTATTGGTTAAGCAGGATGAGAAGGAAATTATATTCCGGCTTAATTCGGTTTATGGGAAAAAGGAACATGAGAGCTCTGCTCCAATAAACATGCAGAAATTCTTTTCTATTGAATGCCCGACTTGTAGTATCTCGCTAAAAGATGAAAACGAAAAATGTCCCGAATGTAACTCACCGATATATGCAATTGACACCCCCGGGCAAGGTCAGTTGAGAGGATGTATAAACAAAAATTGTTACTGGCAAACCTGGCCCGAAATTGAAGCAAGCGGGAGACGAGAATTTATAGAAGTAACAATCGAGGATAACGGAAGCGGAATACCAAAAGAAAATTTGTCGAAAATTTTTGATCCGTTCTTTAGTACCAAAGGGCAGAAGGGAACCGGACTTGGACTTGCGGTTATATGGGGTATTGTTGATAACCATGACGGAACAATAAAAGTAGAAAGCGCAATTAATGTGGGGACAAAATTTATAATTCGTCTGCCGCTTGAACCTTTGAGAAAACAATGACAAAGGACAAAATAAAAATATTAATTGTTGATGATGAGCAAGTCGTTGTTGATTCTCTGCTGAAGATTTGTGAAATGGAAGGATTCAAAACATCTTATGCTTTAACAGCAGAAGACGGACTTGGTTTGTTACATAAAGAGAATTTTGACCTGATTCTATGTGATATAATGCTCCCTGAAATGAACGGGTTTGAATTTTTGGAAGAACTTCATTTACGAAAAATAGACACTCCGGTAATTATGACAACAGGCTATTCGACTGTCGAGAATGCCGTTAAATCACTTTATGAAGGAGCAATTGATTATGTACCGAAACCTTTTGAAGTGGATGAAATTTTAAGCGCACTTCAACGTGGTATCAATTACGGAAAAATTCGAAATATTCTGCAACATGCAGAAACAAGCGATATTGTTTATGTTGACTGCCCATCGAAATTTTTTAGGTTAGGAGTTGCTTCCTGGGTAAATATCACTTCCGAAGGTTTAGCTATTATCGGAGCTACCGATTTATTTTTAAAAGCGATCGAGAGTTTTGACTCGCTTAAGTTAATGGAAGTTGACGAAGAGATATATCAGGGAAGTTCATGTGCATGGTTCTCATCCGATAAAGGATTTATTCACGATCTTCTATCTCCTATTTCGGGGAAGATAATTGAGCGGAATGAAAATGTTTTAAATAATAATAGGATTCTTGAAAAAGACCCGTTCTTTGACGGCTGGCTTTACAGAGTCATTCCGGCAGATATTGAATATGAAATGAAAAATTTAACGTCATGCAGTTCCGAACAGTTATAGAGAAATTAATTTAATGATACATTTAAACGGAGACATAAAATGGCACTATTAATTGTAATTATAGCTTTCATCTGCTTCATCATTGCTGATATGTTAATACGCAAATACCTCGAAAAACATAAAGCAAAGAAAGCCCGTGAAGAACGCGAACAGATTCTGAAAGTTAGTTTGAATCTCGATTTTACACACGAGGCAAAAACTCTAAAACGTGCTGAAGTTGAAAATCCCAAAGCTAGAATTTTATGTGTAGATGATGAGCCTGTTATTCTCGACAGCTTTAGAAAAATTCTTGTACTCGATGGCTATTCAATTGATACGGTTGAAACAGGACAAGAAGCATTAGGCTTGGTTCAAAAACATCATTATGATTTTGTTTTTACCGATCTTAAAATGCCACATATGACCGGTGAAGATGTTTGTAAATCGGTTAAGCATTTACGTCCCGATATTGATGTAATTATAATTACAGGTTATGCTTCTGTTGAATCTGCCGTCGAAACTATGAAATACGGTGCAATGGATTATATTCAAAAACCATTTACCGAAGAAGAATTAACAGAAATGGTTAAGAAATTTGTCGTCAAGAGACATGACAGAATTCAAAAACAAATTAAACCGAAAGTTCACATAACACATTTAAGTTACAAAGATGACCCGAAGAGTACGGAGTTCTTTATACCGGGGGGTGTTTTCATTTCCGAAGGACATTGCTGGTGTGCAGTTAATCAAGACGGTACAGTTAAAATGGGAATTGATGACTTTGCAAAAAAATTACTTGGTAAGGTCGAAGATATCGAAATGCCTAATCTCGGAATGATTGTTACAAAAGGTCAAACACTATTTAATGTTAAAGCCGGTGGTAAAACTTTTCATTTCAAATCACCTTTATCCGGTAAGGTTTCAAAAATAAATAATAATCTTAAAGAAGAACTTGAAGCATTGGATATTACTCCTTACGAAAAAAATTGGATTTGCATTGTTGATGCCGATAATCTTGATACCGAATTACCGGAACTAAAAATCGGGAATACAGCAGTTAGTTTTTATCAAGAGCAAATTGATGAAGCACAAGAAATACTGAAGAAAAAATTAGTTCAATCAGGTAAATTGAAAGAAGACGATAAAGCTAATGTTTTGCAGTTCGGTGTTTTAACCGAGCTTACTAATTTTGAAATGGATGAATTTGCAGAAAAGTTTTTTGTTTAGCTGCATTATCGTAAAATAAATTATAATTAAAAAAGTCCGCTTGATGCGGACTTTTTTTTATGGATTTAAACCCGTATGACAATCAGTACAAAGAAATTCTTTCCAGGCATCATCAATGTCTGTTGGATGAATAAATTCCAACGATTCATTAATTCGTGCAACTTGTAAATCTTCCGGCGGACCTTGCGCAGTAATATAATGACATTGATTACAATCTTTTGAAATAACTTTTCCTTCTTCGCTCATATGCATGTCGTTATGACACCTGAAACAACCGTTAAATTCCAAATGCCCAATGTGATTTGGGTATTGATCCCACTTAACTTTCATTTCAGGAAAGATGTTTCTGTTGTATTCCGTTTGCAAACCAATTATCGCCCGTTCGACTAATGATTTATCATATTCCGGATAATTATCTTCGTAAAATTCAGTCATCGTATTTCTTATATATTCGTTTGCTTCTTCTCTTGTATCAAATTCTTCGGAACAAATCTCCATAGAAATTGATTTAAGTTCCGGCAGTTCTCTCGGCATTATCCCGGCAGTCATTGCATTATTAACAAAGTAAGCTGGTGGTTTATAATTATGTGATGGTCTATTATGGCAATCCATACAGTCCATTTCTCTTATTTCCATATTTGCCATTGCTTCGGGATCGAGCGGATTATCTTGATCTTCATAAATAGTCACTTCGCCGGTTTTTAAGTTTGTATATCTAACCCAAGGAATTTCTTCTCTTTTTTCGGTAGCAGGAATGTATT